>JAHAWR010000074.1 GCA_018383835.1 Candidatus Jordarchaeia archaeon
CCAAGAAATACCTTCAAGTCATAGATATGAGCATAGAAAGGGAGGCTATTGGGGTGCGCATGTTTAATGATAAAGGAAGCTTTATTCTACGAAGTCAAAGACGATGGAGGAGTTGTTTGCCTTCTGTGTCCTCACAACTGTGTTATTAGAGAGGGAAAGCGGGGAGGCTGCGGCGTCCGCGAGAACAGAGGAGGAAAACTCTTCACGCTAGTTTACGGATCAGTTTCATCGATGGCTGTGGACCCAATAGAGAAAAAGCCATTATTTCACTTTTACCCTGGATCCAGCATATTCTCTATCTCCACTGTCGGCTGTAATCTGCACTGCCAGAACTGCCAGAACTGGCATATCTCGCAGGCCTCCGTGGAGGGCGGCTTTACAAGGGATTTCTCACCAGAAGAAATAGTTAGGCGGGTTGAGGGGAGTGGCAGTAAGTTTATAGCCTACACGTACAACGAACCATTCATATGGTATGAATTCGTCTTTGACGTAGCGAGGCTTGCCCATCAAAAAGGAATTATGAACGTCCTTGTGACCAATGGATACGTAACGGAGAAGCCGCTCAGAAATATTGCACCTTACATTGATGCCGCCAACGTGGATGTCAAATCCATGAGAGATGAGTTCTACAAAAAAATTTGTAAGGCACCGAGCGTGAAGCCGGTGCTAGACGCAGTCCTAGTCATGAAGGAGGAGGACATACATGTGGAACTAACCTACTTGGTAATACCAACACTAAATGACAGCGAAGAAGAAATAAGAGAATTCGCTAGGTGGGTTAAGGAGAATGTAGGAACAGATACACCAGTTCATTTCTCTAGGTTTTTCCCCCACTACAAGTTAAGTGATCTCCCACCTACGCCTCCCTCAACGGTAGCTAAAGCGTGGACGCTGGCGAAAGAAGAGGGGTTACACTACGTCTATATGGGAAATATGCCTGGGGAAGGAGAGGATACCTACTGCCCGAGCTGCGGCGAGAGAGTAATCAAAAGATACGGCTTCACAGTAAGTAAGTGCAATCTAAAAAATGGCAAGTGTCCACGCTGCAATGAAAAGATAGCGATAGTCGGAGAGTGCAAAGAAACAAGATGGTAACATAAAATACGGAACCTCCTCTCTATAAGAGCAAGTCTAATGCTTGTAGGAAACTACTAAATTTCAGTAGTGATGAAGTAATGTTGCAGTTGAATCCAATTTTAGCGCGGGAGAGGCGAGGTTAAGCCACATATTGTTTCTGTAAACGTTTTGGGGAGTCGTTGCATGATTAGGGCCACTACTGGACTAATGTTATTCCACGCTGACTTCTCAGCTGACTGGCCTCCAGAGTAAGCCCAGCTTGTCTGCATATTCGTAGGCTTCCTTCATTTCTTTAGCCGTCACCCTGCGGTTTATATCTTTATATTCTGGATTTTTAGGGACTAAGTGGTCAGGGTGGTACTGTGACATCACGTTTACGAGTGCTAGCGGCGTGTTTTCGGCGATCCAATCTAAGATTGGCTTTGTGCAGCAGTCTAGGTGTCCTGGCATGACCAGGTGGCGTATGATCATGCCCGAGTTCCCTTCTACAACAGTTTCGTCATGCGCCAGCTTGTGATTTCTAGACACCACCTCGAAGTAGCGTTTAACCTTAGATAGGCGTTCTGCACACTCGTCAGTTCCGTATTTAAAGTCGGGGAGCCAGAAGTCCATAACGTCGAGCAAAAGGTTCATTAACTCCTTGCTACAATAAAAGTTAGAGTTCCACAGCTGAGTAATATTTGTCTCGGTGCGCGCAAGGTTCCTTATGGCTTCGAGGATCACATGTGCGGAGGGGGTTGGGTCTCCGCCAACATAGTTTATGTTTCGGGCACCTTCCCTCTTGAGGTGGCGGGCTAAGCTGGCCAGCTTTTCCCCGTCGACCTCAACGCCGTCTATCATTGTCGAAATATCGTGGTTCTGGCAAAAAACACACTTAAACGTGCACATGTTGAAGAAGATTGCACCGCCAGAGGAAGGCTCTGGCGTTTGTACCTGAAGGCACTAGTGGAGCTTCTTCTCCAAGGTGGAGGAAAGCTGAAGAGACGTACGCCTTCGCATCGAGCTGGCAGACTCCATGTTTGCCCTCCAACCTGTTTATGCCACACCTCCTCTCGCAGAAGTGGCAGCTTGCCAATATTCGTCTTGCAAGCTCCACTTTTAGGTCTAAGTACGAAGTTTTCGGGGTGTCTAACTCTTTTAAATCAACGTTGCCCCGGTCTATTTCTCTGAGAAGGACGCGAAACTTTCCACTAGCTTTCCGATGCTGATCCCAGAGTTTGTCCGTTGAGGCATTAAGGTCGCTATCGACCTCCACTCTGTTTGCCACAAGCATTTTAGCTGGTTTCCTGTCGTTGAGAATGTCATAGTAGCGTCTAAGTCTACTTAAAACTTGTCCATTACTCCAAACGCTGTTCGAGTCTGGACGGATGGCGCGCCACATAGGAATCTCATCCCTGTTTTAACCCGCTTCTTAAGAAAAAGAGAGTAAACGGTTCTTGTAAAATGTTTCGGGTGGGCGGACGAATTCACAACCCCATTTCATCTATTTCTGCAGTGAGGGGGAGGGGGGATAAAAACCACACAGAAATAGTTGGGGTTTATGCGCCGTCATACCGCCCACCCGTTCTCTATAGGAGAGATTCTTAATAAAAATTTTTCGCTTTAAAGAAAATGGATAATATTTCAATATATTTACGGTATTTTTTACAAAAATTGTAAAAAGACTCTAAAAGGAGCTCCCAAGTAGGGGGACATACAGGGAATGAGGACATATTTTTTCTCTCTCTTTCTGTGCTTTAGAAGAGGCCGAGTGCTTCTCTGAGGCTGACGATCTTTATTCCAAGTACGTCTCCCATATGGTGAAGTGCCCATTCGTGTTCTTCATCGCTAGTTGACGCAACGCAGTCCCGTGGAATAATAACATTATAGCCTAGCATGGAGGCTGTTGACGCGGTATACAACACACAGATATTCGTTAAAACGCCAGTTATAACCACGGTATCTATTTTTCTGCTTCTTAGGATGAGGTCTAAAGTAGTTCCGAGGAAGCCGTCGTACTTAAGTTTCTTAACCATGACGTCGCCTTTTTGGGGTTTAAGCTGATCTACGACCTCTGCCCCGCTAGTACCATCCACGGCATGAGGAGGCCATTTTAAGAACTCGGGGTCGTTTGGGTCATGGCTGTCGCAAACGTAGACAATCAGAGCGCCCTTATCCCTCGCTTTGTCCACTAGGAGCTTTATGTTTGGAATAATTTCCCGTCCCTTCGGAACCTCTAGGACGGCTCCTTCCTCTATGAAGTCATTCAGCATGTCAATGACCAAAAGGGCTTTTCCAGCCACCATCGTTATTCACGCTCTAGTATGAACTGTAAATCGTATTCGAAAGCTCCCACAGGGTACTCTAGTTCGAAGTTATTTAACACTTTTGGATGAATTTCTCCAACGACCCCTATATGGTTCCCTCTTACTTTTACCTCAGCACACCTACCAGGAATAAAACTGGGGTGATCTGTGGCTTTAAAAACATAATCCTGAACGTCTATTTCTCTGAGTACTCCTTCGGCGACTGATTTAATTTCTGTGAAGTTCGCCTCGCTGTGCATTATCGCTCCAGCGAGGTGCAGTATGCGTCTAGCTCCTGTCTCTGCCTCGTCGTCGAGCACAATGACGTCGCCCACCTCAAAGATCATCTGAGGGAGAGGCTCATGCTTATTATTGCCGAAAACCTTTAGGAGGCAGGGGAGGAGAGATGAGCGAAGTATGTCATATTCGGCGCTGACAGGGTTAAGTATTCTAACAGGGTCGCCTTTGACCATCATGTATTCAAAATGCTCCTTATAATTTGCAAGGGTAAAATTGATTACTTCTGTGAATCCGAAGCCGATCATTATCATTCGTAGTTTATTCGAAAGCTTTTGAGTGGAATTCTCAGCAGCTATGGTAACAGTGCTTGGAAACGTCGGCTCCAAGTTAAAATAACCGTACCCGATAGCTACTTCTTCTATTAGGTCAACGTTATGCATTATGTCATGGCGGTAAGCGGGAACCAATACCAAAAGCTCTTCTCCAACACTTTCAACACCAAGACGCATTTTCTCTAAGCACTTAGCAACTTGCTCAGGCTTCAACTTTAACCCTAGAAGTTTATTTGCACTCTTAACATTTAACATCCATCTTGAAGGAGACAGATTGGGAGTGACTAGCACTTGGTCAGTATACTCGACGGCCACAGATTCTAAGCGGCCTCCCATCTCCGCAAAAGCAGTTACGAGGATGTTCAACGCGGCGAATATAGCTTCCAACCGCGTTCCAGTTAGCTCTATGAAGATGTTTCTTGTGTCCTCGGTGACGCGTGTTAATGCTCCGTTTATGATCGGAGGAAACGAGAGAACATTGCCATCGCAGTCAGTTATTATGGGATAACGCTCAGCGCCCTCTAGTATACGCCGGTAAGCCACCCCTTTAGGATGGACGCGTAGAATTTCCTTGGGAGTCATTTCCACATCCATGTCCAAGGGAACGAAGCGGATCTCGTCAGGCCAGACTGCATGATATTTGAAGGGAGGTTTAACGGCATCCAGATTATGGAGCCCTATCGATGAGACGGCCCTGTCTCTACCTATCGCCCAGTCGAGCGCTTCCTCCATCTCTATGATTTCCATTATGCGCTCCTCGTCCAGTTTAAGTCCTCGAACAACACCGCAGACGATCCACGGTCGCACAGGGCGAACAGAGGGGTCCACCTTCAAAACGACGGGCCCAGGATTAACTGTGTACTTTGGAAGGCCGGTTTCTATTTCCATGAATCCTTTCAAAGCTCTCGCGATGCCCTCTTGACTCGAGAAATCTGGCCTATTTGGGTTATATTCTATTTTAATATAATCACTGCCAACGTCTTCTATGTCTACTCCAAGCCAAGGAACAATCCGTTCAAGCTCTTCTACAGTAACCTCGCGTCCAAGAAGTTCGCTCATCCTCTTCACTTTAAGCACAAGAGTCGGCACGAGTCCACCTCCTTTAAAGTATGACTGGTATTTGCCTTAGCCACCCTAGGGAGTTCCTGTAGAGGTCCCGTATATCGTCCAACCCTAGCCGAAGCATGGCGATCCTTTCGAACCCTCCACCCCACGCCAGGACGGGAATCTTAACCCCAAGGGGGACAGTAACCTCGGGCCGGAATATCCCTGCGCCGCAGAGTTCCACCCAAGCCTTATACTTTTCAACATAAACTGTGGATTGAATCGATGGCTCAGTATACGGGAAGAAGCTGGGCCAGAATTGAACTTTCTTAACTCCAAGCTTCCAGTAAAACTCTCTTAATACACCCATTAGATCTCTTAATGTTACGTTCTTGTCAACTATTATTCCCTCTATTTGGTGGAACTCTGCAAGATGCTTGTAGTCTACTCTCTCGTTCCTGTAAACTCTGTCCACAGAGAAGACTTTCACAGGAGGTGTTCTATGTTCTGCAAGATGCCGTATAGTAGTTGCTGTGGTGTGGGTTCTCAGAATTGCCTGTTGGGCAAGCTCAGCATTCCAAGTGTAGCCCCACCCCTTTGAGCCAGTTTCCCAGCCGTTTTCATGCGTCTTCGCCACCCGGTAAACTAGACCTTCATCCGGTAGTTTAACTATGGACGGTTTTTTAAGGTAAAACGTGTCGTGCATTTCGCGCGCTGGGTGGTCTTGTGGGGTGAACAGGGCGTCGAAGTTCCAGAAGGCTGACTCTACAAGTGGGCCTCTAATCTCCTCGAAGCCTATACTGAGAAAAATTTCTCTTATTTCGTTAATTAGCTGGACTACGGGATGTAGTTTCCCCGGGTAAACAGGCTTAACAGGTGCCTCAACGTTAAATCTTCTTAGCTTAACATTTCTCCAAGCCTGTGTTCTTATGAGGTCTGGGGTCAGCAGGCTTACTCCCTCGTCGACTTCAACACCGCTTTCTAGGACCTTGATGCCACTACTTGTTATTTGAGCGAGAATTTCAGTTTCGCTTTGTTTTTCTAACAAGTTACGTTTATAGAGAAGATCAATGGCTGGGGCGAGTTCTTCGGGCAACTCTGAACGTTTCACTCTATCTTTCTCCCACAGGAATACTAAAAGAACTTCATCGGAGCCTCTTGTAGGCGAAGGGGATAAGACTCTAAGAGTTGTTTTACCATCAGTTTTTAGGACGTCGATCCAGCCTTTACGTCTCGCCCACCCTATGGCAATGTTAACTATAGATTCGGGTAGAATGCCAGCCTCAAAAACGTCCTTTAAAGTAGCTTCTCCACCTTTTTCGACAAGGAAACTTAGAAGTATTCTTTCTGGGAAGCCGGAAGAAGCGTAACGCTTACCTTCATCGGTGAGAGATAAGTATTCTAACTTAATAGACTCAATGGATACTAAACCCTTGTCTTCAAGCCAAGCTAGGGATTTCACGACCGCCGCATGCTCAAGACCTGTTTCGGCCAATATGTCACTTAACCGTGATTTCTCACCGCGCTCAGCTAAGAAACGAAGAACCTTAACCTCAACTTCACGAAGTTCCTTAAGGGAAAGAGACAAATTGTAAACCCTCCCTTCAGCCACTGTCACTATGCCAACATTCAAAGGATTAGAAAACTGAAAACGATAAAAAAGTTATGGAGGAAAAGACACATGTCTACGTAGTAAAGGATTTATGAAAACAACTACTTTATTGATTGGTTGGCGGCGCAATGCTTTGAAGGCGCCCTTCCCCGTCTATTTCGCCTTTTCTTATTCGAGTACTACTTATCCGTTCACCATCACTGGCCTTCACCAGTTCAACAACTATGAGTTCTAACGGTGGAAGGCCTTTCTTTTCCCGAATTCTGTTAATCTCATCAACGCGCCACGCTACATCCTCGCCTGCAACTATAGCTTCCAGCTCTGAATCTTCTATAGCTGGCCCGTAGGGATCATTAAGCGTGACAATTTCAACCCTCGAGAGAGAGCCCATTTCTTCAAAAAAGCGTTCTAGGTTTGCGCGCCTAACCTTAAATGGTTCAATCTTACCTGAAAGCTGCTTTCCAAAGCACATCTCATCAGAAGTTAAACCAACCATCACCCGCTCTCCAACCTCCAAAGCTTTACTTAGCAAAACTCTATGCCCCTTATGAAGCCTATCAAAGGTCCCAGAGACGCCCACAAGCTTAAAGGGATACGCCAAAACAACCGCCTCCGATATTAAACATGGAAACTTGACTTAAATGCTTCTCTTCACTGAAGAAAAACCCGCTGCAATGGTAAACTGCACAGGTAATTGGAGGCGGGCGTGTTTAAACCATCAAAACAATTAACTAGTTTAATGGTTTCCAAAAAAGAGGGAACGAAAGCTTTATGAGGCAAACACCTTGAGAAGCTACTGAAAAGGAAGTGAAGGAGGAAAGGTAATGGTTAAAGTTGGTGATATCCAGATACCGGACGGGCTGTTATACAATGAAACACACCAATGGGCTAAAATAGAAAATGGGAAGGTGCGCGTGGGCATCACGGATTTCGCTCAGAAACAGTTGAAAGAGATAGTCTACGTCGAGTTACCTGAAGTTGGTGATGATGTAAGTCAGGGAGACGAGTTCGGGACAATCGAGTCTGTCAAGGCTGTGGCAGAGCTTTATGCACCAGTGAGCGGAACAATCATAGAGGTTAATGAGGCATTAGAAGATTCGCCAGAGTTGATTAACAGTGACCCGTACGGTGAAGGTTGGATGATCGTGATAGAGGCATCTAACCTTGAGGAAGAAAAGGAAAACCTGCTGAGCGCAGACGATTACGCGGAAATAGTGGAGAAAGAAGTTGAAAAGTAGTTTTTATAAAAAGTTTTTTCCTTTTTTAATATTACGATTACGTTTTAGTTGGTGTCCCGTCGCTGGGTTAAACTCCCA
>JAHAWR010000003.1 GCA_018383835.1 Candidatus Jordarchaeia archaeon
TGCCTTTTTTACACTGAGCTCTGAAAGCTTCTTCGTAAGCGCGTCCACCTTCTCCTGCTGCGCCTTAATCTTTGCTTCAAGCATTTCCTTAGGCTTCTCGACCAAGGTTTCCTCGTCTCTAAGCTTGTTCACAAACCCGACAAACTCCGTGACGAGCTTGTATGTGTCCGTTGCCTTCTTAGAGCTGGAAGCAAACGCCTCGAACCAAGTTTTAGCTAAGCTCTCCCATTTCGGGAACTCTTTGAGGTCGCTCGAGATGAAATCATAGTATTTCCGAGAGAAGGATTCAGGAGAATCGTCTGGCTGGCTCTGCTCTAGAAATTTCTTCAAAACGTTGTGGCTGAGAAGGTAGTCTGCGAGTCCTGGCACCGCCTCGGAAACGTGCTCCCTTATGTCGCGGTAAACTTCTTCAACCTCACCTCGCATTTCGGAGGGAACCTCAGAAATGAACCCATCAAATGTTATTTCCAGTAGCTCGACTGTTGAAAAACGTGCTTCAACCCCTAGAGACGCCAGCTCCTCTTTAAGCCTGTCTCTCAAAGTGGATATGTCCCAGCTGACAGGTACACCCAAACTTCTATCTTCAATGAAGCTCTCCAACCGCTTTTTTATCTTTTCAATATAAGCTTTCACCATAAGCCTTCGGATAGGATCCACTACTTGCTTGGTATAATCTTCAAGAATTCCTCTCGCAGTTTCCCTCTCGGCGACCATAAAAAAGAAAGCGGATAAAGCCCTCTCGAAGGTTCTAAGACCCCTCTCCGCGTGCTCCAAGAAATACGCGAGCTCGTCTTTAAGACTCCAACTCCATACTTCTTCCTCAAAATTTTTTTCGGAGAGAAAGCTGATTAGCGTCTTTTTAAAGCAGGATGACAAACCACCACTTTCAACAGCGTCTAAATGCTGTTTTAGCGGCCGTTTCTCTCCAGCATGCAAAATCGCCTCAACTCCTCTGCTAACCCTCCTGAACGCCTCTTCCCCCTCCTCTATAAATAGCTTCACTTCTTCCATTATTTCCTCGATTTGGAGGGGGCCGGGCTTAGTGCGGGACCAGAAAGCCTCAGCTAAGCGTGATGCAACTCCCTCCTCGACTTCGTCCACAGTGTAATCGTTTATCAAAGAAAGAATTTTCCTCCCGATGAGAGCGACGTCGCCTGCAAGCACCTCAAGTGCGGTCTTAGTAAATATTAAACTTTTAAGGTACTCCAAGTTGCCTGTAGCATGCCCCTCAAAAGAGATCCTCTCTATTATCGAGCTAAACTTCGGTGGTTTCGCTCCGTAATCAACTTCGATTTTTCCCTCAACGGTCAAGCCACTTGTTATCTTCAAGTGTGTTAGAAGATCTCTTGCATACTTCTCTCTGTACTTTTTCTGGGAAACCTCAGCGTATATTTTCCTCGTGAACCTTTCCACAAACCTCCGCAACACCTCTCTTTCTTCTTCTTTCCTCAGCCCTGAAGCCCTGCACGCGAGTTTAATGTCCCTCAGCTTGTCTAAGACGTCATTAGCAACCTCCATGAACTTGAAGACGTCAACCAGCTCCTTCTCATGCTCCAAAAGCACGATGAAGCCCGCCTCTTCTTCCCCTCCGCCTGTAACCAAAGCCATGGCCTCAGGGAGATTCCCCCTCTCCCTACCAACCAGTTCGAACTCTGCATACTCCAGCTTAACCCCACTTTCCTCCAAAAGTAAGTTGTTGAGCATGCGTATCGCTTCCGCAACCTCTGATGCAAGCCTTTCAGCGCCGCGCCTACTGAGCCCCATCGGGCCCACTGAGAAACCAAAGGCATCACCATCAATCGAGCACCCAAGAACAGAAAAATCGGCTATCCTCAATGCCTCAATAGTGCTCATACCCCTTCGCGACAAAGGGATCCCCCAGCTAAAACAGTCTCGAATGAAGAGATTATGGAGTTAAGTTATATTGTCTCCTTGATTTTTAATAAAATTTGCTCATTGAAATACCTCTTTAAGGGGGCTTCGTAGCGTTAAGTCTCAGGTTACTTTTTAAAACTCCATTTTTCTTCCTTCTGGCGAGGATGGTGCAATGGTGGCCTCAACTTGCTTCTTGTTGGTTGATGCAACTGGAGCCGGTAGTGGGGTAAGAAGTCTTGCAAGGGACGTAATAGGAAGTGGAGCGCGCGCCATAGCCGGCGTCTTAGAGAAGATGGGTGGAAGCGTCAGAATAATGGTTCCCGAGGTCTTCTTTGAAGCTAGGTCTGAGCTCGCAAAGTTTGATGTTTTGATGTGTGGCGGAATGAGCATGGACATACCTGTGATGACAAAAATCGCGAGGATATGGAAGCGCTGGAATGGCGGCGTATGCATAGCTGGCGGTCCAGCATCTCTTGAGGCTGAGAAACTTCTCAGGGGAGGATACGATTTGGTACTGGTTGGTGAGGCTGAGGATACCGTGGCAGAATTACTTGAGAAAGGATTATCTGACGGTTGTCTCCCAAACGAGGAGGAACTAGAGAGAATACCCGGGGTCAGCTTCACCTCCAAGACCTCGGGTTTCCACTGTTCTAGTGTAAGGCGGACAGCTGGAAATTGGGAGCCATCGGTTGAACGCATCAAGGACTATCCCCTCCATAAGGTCGCTAGGGTTTACGTTTGGTGTGTCAGAGGATGCTCGAACTTTTACAGAACCAGGATCCCGCTACCAGATGGAAGAAAATGCTTCGAGTGTGGACGGTGCACCGGCGGATCGTTAAGGGACAGGCTTACGTGCCCGGCCAATATACCTCCCGGGTGCGGATATTGCTCCGTCCCTAGCGTGTATGGGCCTCCGAGAAGCAGACAGGTAGAAAGTATCTTAAGCGAGGTTGAAGGCCTCTTGGAGCATGGTGTGAGGAGGATCTACCTGGGAGCAAGTTGCTTCTTAGACTTTCATAGAGAGAAGAAGGCTGGCGGCGGGCCTTTAACTGATCCACGCGAGCCTGAGGCAAACTACGACCGCATAGACGAGCTGCTCTCGAACTTAAAAGACTTAGCTGGGAGAGAAGCATACGTGAGCGTCGAGAACGCTAAGCCATGCCTGTTCACGAGGGACGCTGCCTCTATCATCTCGGAATACCTCCCTAACTCAACGATACACTTTGGCGGGGAGACGGGCGACGCGAAGCATTCCTCCTCCCTAGGCCGTCCTTCGACTCCGAGCGAGGTCATAGCGGCGGTGAAATCGGCTGTTGAGGAGAGGCTTCGCCCTTACGTCTACTTCATCCACGGCCTCCCAGGGCAGACTCTTAAGACCGCCCACGAAACAGCCAGAATGATGCGTGACGTAGCGAGACTGGGAGCAGAAAAAATAACTGTTTACAGGTTTAAACCCCTCCCCATGTCGGCCTTCGAAGGGTTCAAAGAGGCACCCTCCGCAACAAGAAGTAAGGCTGGAGGGATTATAGTCCGGGAAGCAATAAAGATAAATAAAGCCTTGAAAAAGAAGCTGATTGGCAAGGTGGTCGACGCCGTCATCGCTGAGCATGGAAGGGGGCGCTTTAAGGGTAAACTTGTGGGCTACCCGTTACGGGAGGGGCCGACTATAATCCTTTCAGGTACCGCGCCAATAGGGAGCGTTGTCAAGGCGCGGATTACGAACGTCTTGGGGGACAAGCTCACAGAGGGAGTCATATTTCGTGGATGATTGAGCCGTAATCCTCTAAAAAGGAATTGCCCACCTAAGGTTGCCATAGATCATGGGATCCTGAAGGTGGCTTTATTAAGGAGGTCGTGGTGTAAGTGCTGAAAGTTAACGAGTAAGGTTTAAATTTAGGAGGAGAAGAATAAAGTTGACTGATACTGGATGGGATACCATGCCTTACATTTGTGGGAAATGTGGACTGGAGTTAAGAGAAGAGGAGCTAAGCGGCATTCAGGGAGTTAGGTGCAGGTGTGGCTCGCGAATACTCTACAAAGCTAGGCCTCCGGTCACCAAGAAGGTTTTAGCTAGGTAATTCTTTCTTTCCTTACCGAGAACCTTAAGTTTTTATTTTCATGGGTGTGTCTCTTTCTCTATCTGATGGTGGGTGAGCTTACTTGGGGCGCGTAGAGAAAGAATCTGAGGGTAAAAGCTTCTTCGAGAAGGTCTGGACCCTGGTGCTTCACAGGGGCTTCATCATACCAACGGCAGAGATCTACGGCGGGATAGCGGGCATTTATGATTTCGGCCCCCTAGGGACTCTTCTAGCTAAGAAGCTAGTTGACCTTTGGCGAAGGTTCTTCGTAATTGGGGAGACGAACTTTCCGGTTTACGAAATAAACGGGTCAACCATACTCCCATATGAAGTTCTGGTCGCCTCCGGCCACGTTGACTCGTTTGTTGACCCGATAGTCACCTGCCTGAAGTGTAAGGCGAGGATGAGGGCAGACCACTTAGTTGAGGAGGCGTTGGAAATTAGGGTTGAGGGAGCAACCGTGGAGGAGCTCACCCGGATTATACGTGAAAATGGGTTGCGTTGCCCCAACTGTGGAGGCGATCTCTCAGAAGTCTCCCTCTTCAACCTAATGTTTAAAACGGAAGTTGGCCCACTCGGCGGCAAGACGGCCTTCCTGAGGCCTGAGACCGCCCAAGTGATATTCATTGATTTTAAAAAAGTTTTCCAAGTTATGAGGGGGAAACTGCCCTTCGGGATCGCTCAAATAGGTAAAGCCTACAGGAATGAGATATCTCCTAGGCAAGGCCTGATCCGTCTACGTGAGTTCACCCAAATGGAGATTGAGGTCTTCATAAATCCAAAGGAGGTCAACAACCACCCTGGAATTGAAGAAGTTGCAGATTCCAAGTTTAGGATTCTTATGAGGGAAAACCAGCTCAAAGGAGGGGGAGCCGTCGAAGTCACCGTTAGGGAAGCTGTTGAAAAAGGCATAGTCCCAAACGCTTACATGGCTTATTATCTTTCAAAGGAGACCGAGTTCTTTGAGAGGATAGGAATCCCGCGGAGCAAGTTCTACTTCAGGCACATGATGCCTGAAGAAACCCCATTCTACTCCGGAGGAAACTTTGATCTCGAAGTTGAGCTGAGCATCGGAGTTAAAGAAGTGGTTGGCAACGCCTATAGAACGGACTACGACCTCCGAAGTCACATGAAACACAGCGGCGAAGACCTCTCAGTCGATGTGGACGGAGAAAAGGTGGTTCCAGAAGTTGTTGAGCCATCCTTCGGCGTTGAAAGAATAATTTACTGCATACTGGAGCACTGCTATAGAGAGGACGACGGGAGAGGTTGGAGCTGGTTCCAGTTCCCGCCGGAGATAGCGCCCGTAACCGCGCTCATCCTCCCATTAATGAAGAAGGAACCCCTAGTGTCAAAGGCTAAGGAGCTGTTTAAAGCGGCTAGGAGAAGCGGCATCTTTGTTGAGTACGATGACAGGGGATCCATAGGGAAGAGGTATGCGAGAGCAGACGAGATAGGTGTTCCTGTCTGCGTGACTGTAGATTACCAGACCATTAACGATGGCACAGTTACTTTACGTAGCAGAGATACGAGAAAACAGGTTCGCGTCAAAGCCGAGCTCGTCCCAAAACTGCTCCTTGACCTCTCCGAGGGAAGAATGAGTCTCAGCGATTTGGAGGCGCTTCAAGGTTAAAGCGTGACCGTTTCTCCGTTGCAAGGAGCGTAGGCTTCGGCCTTTCTAATAGACTCCAACCTCTCGCAGAAGTTGAGTGTTTTCTTCTCCTCACCGTGAACGCAAAAAACCCTTTCTAGGTTCCTGAACGCGCTGAGGAATCGCAGTAGCCCAGGGTAATCAGCGTGGGCGCTAAACTCGAAGAAGCCAACTTTTGCCTCAATCCTGACTCTTTCCCCGTCAAGCTCGAGCTCGCGCACCCCATCATAAAGCATACGGCCCCGCGTTCCGGGAACTTGATACCCTGTTAAGCATATCAGGTTCCTCGGGTCACCTCCGAAATTCTTTAAGTAATAAATTATGGGGCCCCCCTCCAGCATGCCGGAAGTGCTGATTATAACCATGGGCTCTTTCATCTTTGCTAGGTCTTTTCTCTCTTCCACGTCAATGAACACGTCGGACTCCAATGGGTTCTGCTTGGTGTAGCGTATCTGTTTCTTGATGGGGTCGCTTAAGTGCTCCCAGTACATGCGGTATATGATGTTAACCTTGCGTATCATCCCATCTATAAAAACTGGTGCTTCAGGTATGACTCCACTTCTTATGTACGCTTCAAGGCACAGCATGACTTCCTGTGCCCGCCCTACAGCGAATACTGGTACCAGGACTACGCCTCCTTCTTTCAATGTTTCCGCGACCGCTAATGCGAAGTCCCTCTCCGTTTTTTGAAGACTTTGATGTTGGTCGGAGGGCGAGGAGTACGTTGACTCTATGATAACGGTGTCTGCATCACTCATTGAAAGGTCAACCATAGTCTGCGTTCTCGTGTTTCTAGCGCAAATGTCCCCCGTATAGAGGATGACGTGGTTCTCCACTTTGAGTCGGACCATTGCACTTCCAAGGATGTGTCCCGCCCTAAGGAGAACCGCCTCAACTCCTCCTCCAAGATGCATGGGTTGCTTGTACAGCATGTCGACGGCGTGCTTTCTGACGTTCATGACGTCAGCGAACGTGTATGGTGCCGCTTCTTTCTTGAGCTTCAAGTAGTCGATGTTAAGTGTTTCCGACAGGTCTTGGGTTGGAGGCGTCCCTATCATGGGTGTACGGTATTTCGACACTACATGAGGGGCGTAGCCTGCGTGGTCTAAGTGTGCATGAGTGAGTAAGAGAACATCAGGTGGGTCAGGTGGTTCAAGCGGAAAAGTGTCTTCGTTTACTCCTATGGCTACCCCTGCGTCCAGCATTATGTTCCTGCCACCAGATTTAACAAGCACGCAGGAGCGTCCAACCTGCCTAGCTCCACCCAGAAACATGACTTCTATTGTCAAGCCACCACCTAAGTTATAACTTCACATCCATCATCAGCGACTATCACTGTTTCCTCCGCCTGTGCGACGTAGCTCCCCTTCCTATCGGAAAGTACCCTGTACTGGCGTAGTACACCCTTCGACACTAACTCTCTCAATGCAACCCTCAACTTCCCTCTTGAAAAACATGTTGCCAGCCATCTCTCAGCAAATGGTAGCGTCCTGTATTCTTTCTCAACAACCATAACTATTTTCCTTGCCTCCTTAAGCCTTAGTGGAGCGAAAAAAGGTTGAAGGCTGAAAATGTACGCGTAAGGCGCCTCGCTTACACCCCCCGACCCGGTTGACGCAAAGATTTCGACGGCGTAGACCTCCCCCTTGTTTATAGTTTCTCCATGTGGCAGTGCAACGTTAGGAATTACCTTAGACCCGTGGAGAACATACTGCTCTAATATGTGTCCTGAAAGCTCGCGTAGGGGACGGTAACCGTAATCTCTTATTACTTTCTCGATCTCCCTCCCCACGACGTTCGTCTCCACACCTGGAGCTATAAGCTCAATAGCGTTTTTCAATGCCTCTCTCGCAGCCTCTGCAAGTCTTTCAGCCTCCTTGTTCATGCAGAAAGTTAATGCTGTGTCGGCGATGTAGCCTTCCACGTGCACACCAAAATCGACCTTAACCACATCTCCCTCATTTATAGTTAAGCTATCCCCGGGAGGAGAAGTGTAATGCGCTGCAACATTGTTTATCGAAACGTTGCATGGAAAAGCAGGCCTACCCCCCTTCTCTATTATCAAGCGTTCAACGGTCTCACATATATCAATGCATTTAACTCCAGGCCTGACAAGTCCTCTAATAGCTTCCTTAACTTCCTTTGCAACTTTTCCTGCATGACGATGCCTCCCTAATGCGTCAGCTTGCGCCTCTTCATCGCCTCTTTTTTCACTGGCCACTTAATCACCCTCCAATTAGAGCTTACATCGTGTTGAGAAAGTGGTTTTATTTAACTGTTTTTAGACATCACATTCGACTAAGCGATTGATAAAAATTTCTTTAGGCGCATTTCCTCCTTTCATTCTTAAAGGATGGAAAGACAATAACTTTTTAAGATGCTGCAGTCATGAAGCTGATTAATGGAGGAGTTTTTACCGGAAAGAATACCGCGTGAGGGAATGCCTTGACAAAGATCGATGAACTTTTGGAGCTGCTCCGAAACATGGAAGCTGCAACACCTGGGATAGAGGCCAGTGCGGTAGTCAGCACGGAAGGGCTCCCCATAGCCTCTGCTATGCCTCAAGAGGTCGACGACGCTGTTGTCGCTGCTATGGCGTCGGCCATACTCAGTGTTTCGGAGAAAGTTAGCAATGAGCTAGTCAGAGGGAGGTTACAACAGGTTTTAGTGCAAGGAGACCAAGGATATGTGATCATCAAGGGTGCCGGGGAGAGCGCTTTATTAACAGTCCTCGCGAGGAATGATGCAAACCTAGGGCTCATAATCATGGTCCTGAAGCGTGTGTCTGAAGAAGTTAAAAGGCTGCTAGAAGAAGAATAGGTGAGTGCTTCGAAGTTAGCTTTGGCTCAGACCGCCTGTCGCTCCTCATCCCCGTCAGTGATTTATACTTCTTCATCGCCAGAGCATACTTTTAGTCCTTTAAAGATAAAGTTTTCACAGTTTTTCATGAATGAAGCAACAATTCTTCTTATCTTCATCTGTACATCCTCTACGGGAGGGGTGGCGTCGATCACCAGATACCCCTTCTCTTTAGCTCTCTCGAGATAGATTTTCCTAACTCTTTCAAGGAAGCTCTCCTCCTCGAACTTGTCCTTAAACTTGCTTCCCATCCTCTCCATGGCGGTCTGCGCGTCAACGTCAAGCAGAATTGTTAGGTCTGCGTTTAGCGCCCACTTGTTTATGTCTTCAATCCACTCCACATCCACGCCCTCAGCGGCTTGGTAGCAAATGGACGACTCAACGTAGCGGTCTGAGACGATGACTTCCCCAGCCTCGATCCTTGGCTTTAACTCACTCTCTGCGTGCTCCAGCCTGTCTGCTGCAAACAAGAGAGCTAAAGTGGCGGGATGAAAAACTCTCCTTTGCAGCTGCTTGCGTATTAAGGAACCTATCTCTCCGCTCGTGGGCTCTTTTGTCAGCGAGACAATGTACCCCTCCTCCCTCAGCCATTCTGTGAGCAACTTGGCATGGGTGGTTTTCCCAGCGCCGTCTATTCCTTCCAAGACGATTAATACTCCACGCTTCAGCCTCTTCAACTCATCCACCTTAAGGGAATTAACCTAGATAATAGATAAGTTTTTTTACTTTCAGGCCCCCTCAGCAGATCGCCCCTCCATTAGGGGAAAGGGTGAAGCCGGTGCCGTTCAACTTAGAGGTTAACAAGTTCAACGTGTTAAAAGTTAAAGATGAATCATTAGAATTAGAGAGCATTTTAAATGACGTGAAGGGCGCCGTCTGCGTTCAAGGGATGCCTGGAATAGCGAATGTGGGAAAGGCCGTAGTTGAATTCTTAATCGAGTATAATAATGCGAAGAGAGTGTTTCAGATCCACTTCTCCGACTTTCCCTCGCATGTTTCCGTTGACGATGCCGGGCACGTGAACGCATTGAAGAGCGAGGTCTACTTTTACCGGGATGAAAGGGCTGGAGGCGACTTTTTCCTCCTGACGGGCGACGCGCAGCCAACCTCGAACATAGGTGTAAACGTCCTTTCAAAGTATATAGCCAATTTACTGCACGAGTTAAACGTTAAGCTAGTGGTATCATTGGGGGCTATGCCCACCGAGAAGTTAAGTGCCAAGCCACGGGTATTCGCGGCCGTTACAAGCATCGAACTACTCAAGAAATATGGCAATCTGCCAGGGGTGGAGGTTCTCAGGGAGGGCGTCGTGATTGGGATGAACGGCTTAGTTCCATGCATCGCCAGCAGCCTCTACGGCATCAACGGCTTAATTCTGCTCTCAGAAACTCTTGGCATCTTTGAAAAGGATGCTAGGGCGTCTTATACCCTAGCCAAGATCCTGCGGGACAGTTTTAAGCTAAACATTAACCTTGAAGAGTTCAAGAGTAAGATTGGCCTCACAAACGGTCAGGACGGTGAGCATCTCGGGTACTTAAGCTAAAGAACTTTAAGTTACCCTTTCCCCGAGCTTTTAAGGAGCTGCTCCCCAGCAAGCGCCCCGGAGCATATAGTGTCCCCGAGACCAACAGTAGCCTTGATCTCCCTCGCAATCATCGAGGGAACAAAAACAACTCCCGGATCCCCTTCTACGAAGCCGTGTTCTAGGAAGAACTTGTAGTTCGCCTCACCCTCCGAGTCTAATAGAGAGGCCAACTTCTCGTGCTCCCTTATCCCATCTTCGCTTACCTCGAATCTTCCGAGCTTCATCGCCTCCCTAGCCTTACTGATGGTTGGCGGCGTGCCCGTATCAGCTAACGTAGCTGCAAGCAACGCGCCGAAGAGAAGCGCCATAAACTCCTCCTCTGGGTGAACACCATAGCTTTGCTTTATAATACTTATTGAGTATTCCCTTGTGTGGACAAAGACCCTCTTTAAGCGATACTTTTCAATGAGGCCCCTCGCTTTAAGGTACAGCTCAGGCGCCGAGTACGAGCTTAAGGGTTTAGTATGAGTTGGTGAGTGAAACATGTGCAGCTCTGTTTCGTTAACTCCGACCGAGTCTACGTGGGGAAAAACTAGGCTAAGTACGGCTTTTCTAACCTCGCTACTGCTAGTGAACCCCATTTCCGCGTGGATGGTAAGCTCTGGGTTAACAGACCTCCACTCCCTGATGAGGTGAGTTGTGCGCCCAGCAACATCCCAGCATGTTTCGCCGTTAAGATACTTCTCTCTAAGCAAGTGGTAGCCTGAGACGGCGGCTGCTACCGCCTCCTTAGCCTCTAAAATACTTCCCTCCCAGAACCCTGGTGCAATCTGAAGGCGCGCGTTTACTTCATCAAAAGTCGCTATAAACCTATTATCCCTAGGTGCTTCAAAGCTTAAGTCTCCTAGGCTCACGCTGAGCCCCCTCTTAAACTCGGAAATCCAATGGATTAAGAGAGGATCCCCTGGCCTCGTAGCCTCGCGTGGATGCTTAAAGGTTACTCCTCTATCCGTGGGGACAGGGATGACGACGTTTTCATCGTAGAAGAGATCAGCCTGCTGGCTTGGAAGCGAAGGAACATTAGGTATCACTCTATGCCCCAGCCTAGCCAATATGTTAGTCATGTTACCTCCCTGACCGCCCATGCGCATTTCGTCCCATCCAAGCAGCTTCTCCAGCTTCCTTGAAACATCACTGCTGGTAATAATCCACTCTCCACCCACTCCGTCCCTCACGCAAATGAAGAAGCCAGCCAAGAAGTCCTCTAAGGAGTCAACCTTCATTGGGAGGTTAAAAATCCTCTTGGCAACTTCACTTGGCGAGACATGCCTCATTAATCGTTCAACGTCCTCCCTGCAAACGTGCTTGACCGCATCTATGTTAACGTTAAATCCAACTATGAACTTAAGGCTTCTACTAGCTTGGGCAACAGTCTCCAAGCTGCGGCTATAAGCCTCAACCCATCTCTTTCGCCTCAAGGAGAAGTTCCTCCACTAATATATTAGTAATATATTAGTAATCTGCAAGCAGGTGCACGTTTCCTATGTTAACATTGACTAGCCCCTCCTCCTTCGCGGCAGCAGCACACTCTAGGGCAAGCCTCCTACTCGTCGTTGGAAGATCATCCATGACGTAATGAGGGTGAAACGCGAGCAGGGAGTAGGGTATCTCCGGGTCTACGTCGGCTATGAATCCCGCTATACAGCGCACTTCCTCAACGTCTATGTACCCCGGCACGAGGAGAGTGCTCGCCACCAAGAAGGGGGGCTCAGGCGCCTTCCTCATGAAAATCTTTAGCCTTGAAAAGTTGTCCAGTGTACGTTTGTTCGTCGCCCCGCAGAGGGCAACATTTAACGGTTCACTCCATGCCTTCAAGTCGAACTTTATGCAGCCCCCCGTTTCGTAGGCCAACAAAGCAGCCTTCTTCAGAAGCGGCCAGCTCATGGTCCCGTTAGTCTCCCAGCAAACCCTCACTATCCTCTTCCACTCATCCGCTCTCCTTATAGCCAGCTCGCTGGTCTTAATTGAGTGAGGCATCTGAACCGCCGGGTCCCCCCCAAAATAGCAGATGCAGGAAACCTTTTCATTACACTTACCAGCCAGCTCCCATGCACTCACCGACGGCTTAAGGCTTCTGGCATGCTCACGAAAAGTCCAGTTCTGGCAGAAAAGGCAATCATACGAGCATGCAGCGTAGAAAACCGCCAAGTTGAAGTAGCCGTACTCAGCGTTAGGCCTGTAGGAATATCTTGGAAAGCCTGCCCCCGTGCATCCAGGGCAAACCCACGCGGCAACACAGTTTGTCGGGAGCGGGTCATAGTACCATTCCAGCAAGCCCTCCGAGGGGGTTCCTCTAAGCCGAACTAGTCTTCCACCTCTATTCTCGACTAGGCCACAGTAGCCCCGCCCTCCTTCGGGAATAACGCACTCGTTAACGCAAAGCCGGCACGTAGCCCCGCTCCTACCCCTCGGTGGGAATGGAGGCAGACCAAAGTAGCTGCGCTTCTCGGCATGAACCCGCATGGCAATCGGGAGCGCATCTTCAGCTCTCTCCCTCAAGCAGGAACCGCACACGGCAAGGTTCGCCGAGATCAACATGCTCTCCTTACCGCAGACGACGCACTTAGCAGGCTTCTTCCAAGAGAAAATAATAACCCCTCCCTTTCACCCTTTACTAACGTACTCCGCTTAATAAAGGAAATGAGAAAAAGGAAATCTAAATATTTGTATCAACTGCTCAGTCACTCTGCTTCCTCAACAATCCTCTTACTCATAAGGTAGGCGTCCTCCCCGTCATGATAGTATCCTCTAATAGTCTTCACTATAATGAACCCCATCTTCTTGTAGAGGTTTATAGCTGGTTCGTTGGAAACTCTGACCTCCAAGATAGCCTCCTCTGCTCCATACTCTTTCATGGCTCTGAGTCCCCACTTCAAAAGCATCTTACCTATACCTTTCCTTCTATGCTCAGGCATCACAGCTATAGATACAACGTGCCCCTTTTTCACGAGGCGGAAAGGAGACGGGTTAAAGGAGGACATCCCCTTCTCGATCCTGTTCATAATGTATCCCACAATCTCTCCATCGACTTCAGCCACTATGAAGCATCCCGGATAACGCTCCAGTAAATGCTGGAAGAAATAGTACGGGTAATTCTCAGGCAGGCAAATTCTGTTTATCTCGACAACTCTGAACAGGTCCTCATGGCGCGCCTCCCTAACCACAACGGCCTTCTCCTGCAATCCCTAAGCCTCCAGTACGTTGCGCCGTCTTTCATGATGGTATCTCGTCTTAAATATACCTTCCGTTTAACCTGTCTAAAATACCAAAAGCTTGAAAAGACTACAAACAAGCCACCCATAATTGCGGCGGCCACAATGGTAATTTTGAAACTAAAACCTAAGTATGTCCTCTACATGAAACCATTGTGGGGTTCATAGATTTTTCGTCCCTCCCCTCTCGCCTCTACGACCAGAGGATCGCTGAGGCCTTTCACCGCCAACGGTAACAGTAAAGGACAGCCATGAGCTTCGTGGAATTGCCAAAGAATCCTTAACTGCACCGGTGTAAGTCTGAAGAAAATGTTAAGTGAAAGAAAGAAAGAAAAAGAAAATAAGTTTAAATATGAAATAAAAGAAAGGAGATGGAGAAGGACCGATGAGGAGGATATGATCATGAGCGAAGTAACTCCTTCACGCGTAAAATGTCCCAAGTGTGGTAGCATCGACGTGAAGCAAGTGGAAGACAAAAGCAAGGTGATCAGCTACACTGGAGGACAGCCGATATATAAGAAAGTGTGGAAGTGCAAGAAGTGCGGCGAGACATGGGGATAAGCTGACTGCTAGGTGGTTAAGCTGATAAATGCCATCAGTGAATGCCGGTTTTTTTCTATTCCACCTTTATTGCTTAGTGGCTTCTTCGCATGGTACGTTTACTTATTCGTTAGCCCGTACCTCTCATACGTGCTTGAGCCAGCTTATCTGTTCTGGGATCTTTTAATGCTGCAGATGAATCCTCTGGCTTGGGGTATGTTTTGTTTCTCAAACTTCTTTCCTGGCGGTGATCTAGGCGTGTATTTTGCAGTGTTTCTTGTCAGCATTTTCGGTAACATCTCCATAGTTTTCCCAGTGCCATACGTTATTTTTTTGTGGTTTTTAGTTATTTTCAGGGTCTGGATTAACCCCTTGCTTTTGGGGGTTGCGGCAGGTAGTGGAGCTGCTATAGGTGAGACTTCAGCTTGGCTCCTGGGGAGGGGGACGGCTAAGGCATTGGAAGACACGCAGTATGGTCAGCAGCTTAAGCGCTACGGCGCCCTCATAGAGCGAGGATGGGGGATACCGCTAATTATACTCTTCGCAGCGACCCCCCTACCTGACGACGCTCTTCTTTTAGCCTTAGGAATGATGGAGTACTCCTACAAGAAAACTATTCTGGGATATTTCGTAGGAAAAATCATAATGTGCGTTATGATATCATACGCCGCGCGGGCGTTTTCGACGACTAGAATCTTCGGGAAAACCATCCTCGAATGGTACTCGGGGGAAGCGGGATTAACCACAATGCTCGCCAGTATAACCATCATGATCCTGATTTTTGTTGCCTTATTGTTTGTCGATTGGGGGAAAGTCTACCGAAAGGCGAAAGAACTAGTGAGCAATATTTAAGGGCACATTCCTAAGTCACTCAAGGCTTTTTTCTAAAAAAGCCAGCCTTAAAGATGTTTCACGTCGCTCCTTCCATTAGCTTCATAGTCGCCGCGTCGCTCTTCTTATTATGCGTCTCATACATAAAACGGTTGAGGTTCCGCGTCGCCGCAGATTCATTTACTCTTTACCTCTGAAAGTATGTTCCAAGAAATTTATAAATTTAAATTCAGCTTTCACACCCTTAGTCTCTAGCTCGGGTTAGTTTTCTCCTGGGCGTTTACTTTATAAAAGGGATGCTTTACTCTGAGTCTTACAAGAGTGTGTGGGAGTGGTTGGAAAGTGAAGCGCGCGAAAGACGAGTATGTACATAGGCTGGTTATAAGCGACCCTGAGACGGGTAGGAGCGTCACGGTGGGTGTTGATGATGTGAAGTTTAGGAGCCTAATAGATGTGAAGGTAGGCGAGATAGTTAAGGGAGACCCTCTAGGCTTGGTTGGCTACGAGTTGCAGGTCACCGGAGGCTCCGACAAGGATGGCTTTCCCATGAGAACTGACATTGAGGGATCGGGGCGCAAGAGAGTGCTGCTCAGCACAGGTCCCGGGTTTAAGCCCAGAAGGAAAGGCGAACGGAGGAGAAAGCTGGTTAGGGGGAACACTATATCAGATGACATATATCAGGTGAACATGAAGGTTGTGAAGAAGGGGGCTAAGGATGTTTTTAAGACTGAAGAAGCCGCCCCCTCTGAATCCTAGTGCTCCAGCTCCTTTGTGGGGTGCTCGTCATTACCCTGTTTGTCTGTGACGCTATGCTTGGTAGAGTTTGCCGCTGGTTAAGGCTCCTGGGGTATGTAGCCTATTATGATCTTGGAAGAGATGATGAATCCTTGCTTGAAATGGTTGAAACATCTGAGAGGGTTCTCTTAACCAGAGACCTGAACCTTTACAGGCGTGCTCTGAAACGCGGCGTCAGGGCTTTCTACGTTGAAGGCGACGACTTCTATGACCAGCTTTGGAGTGTTGCCCGTGAGTTTAAGCTGAGGCTGGAGATCGACCCTGAGCGCTCATTTTGCCCAAGGTGTGGGGGGAAAATAAGAGGTGCGAGGAGGGAAGAGGTTGCTGGTTTTGTTTCTCTGAGCACGCTGGAAAGATACGAGGAGTTCTGGGTTTGCACGTCTTGCGGTAAAGTTTACTGGAAGGGTGCAATGTGGAGGTCGATGAATAGAGTGCTGGAAAAAATTAAATCTAAGATTCTTCTTACACCTCGCTGAGAAATATTTAAAGTTTAATTTAGCAGTATTTTTCAGTTAATGCTCCAGAGGGCGGGTTTGGTTGGCGGAAGATGTTCTGAATCTTAGTGATGAAGACGGGGTTTTTCTTGTGAGGCTTGCGAGGGAAACCATTGAAAACTTTGTCCGGACGGGGAAGATGGGGCACCCTCCAAAAGATGTTTCGCCGAGGCTCAAAGAGAAGGGGGGAGTCTTCGTTACAATAAACAAGTTAGTCTGCGGGGGTAAGCATCTGCGAGGATGTATAGGTTACCCTCTCCCCTACTTCCCCCTCGCCGAGGCTACAATGAAATCTGCCGTCGAGGCGACGCGTGACCCCCGCTTCCCACCTCTAAGGGAGGATGAGCTCGACGGCATAGTCGTCGAGGTGACCGTATTATCGGTTCCAGAGCTGCTTAAGGTTAAGGATCCAAGGGAATATGTTGAAAAGGTTAAGGTTGGCCGCGATGGCCTCTTGGTTGCGAGAGGGCCCTTCAAGGGCCTTCTTCTACCTCAGGTTCCAGTCGAGTGGAACTGGGATGCTGAAACCTTCCTCTGTGAGTGCTGCATGAAGGCGGGTTTGCCGCCTGATGCTTGGCTTGACAGGGACACGGAGGTCTACGTGTTCCGTGGTGTCATATTTGAGGAAGAAGAGCCACGCGGGAAAATAGTTCGAAAAGAGCTCTCAGCCGAGAGGGTGTAGCGGATGAGAGTCTACTTTGCCCCTAACGGAATGGCTTTAGGTCACGCTGGCAGGTGTGCCCCTATAGCTAAAAGGTTAATGGAGAAAGGTGCACAAGTTTTATTTTCCACCTACGGGGACGCCGTCGATCTAGTCTACTCCCTGGGTTTCCCAGTAGTTAAGGTGCCCGAAATAAAACTGGTTGAGGGTGAAGATGGAACGATCGAGATGCTACAGACAAGTATAAGGTGGCCGAAGTATGTTGTGGTTTTCTTGAAGCAGCTTATCTGCGAGATAAGGAACATTAAAAGGTTTAAGCCCGACGTGGTCGTCTCGGACTCGCGTCTCTCCCCCGTCTTCGCCTCTCTCCTGCTCGGAGTCCCTTGCCTCCTCCTTCTTCACCAGATCAAGCTTTTCATCCCCCACAAGAAGCCACTAAGCAAGATTAAAATGAAGCTTAAGGCCCTCGGTGAATGGGCTATTCTCTATATTCTGTGGCTTATGTGGAGTAGAAGCACATTCGTGATTGTTCCCGACTTTCCGCCGCCCTACACTATAGCTAGGGAGCACGTGGATGTCCCCGTGAAGTTCCTAAGGAAAGTCAAGTTTGTGGGGCAGATAATCGACAAGCTTCCCCATGAGCTTCCAAGTAAGGAGGAAGCTAAACGCATGCTGGGCTTTGATGGGCGCCCCCTAATTTACATCGGGGTCTCCGGCACTAAGGTTGAGAGGGAAGCAGTTAACAGGATACTTCTGGATGCGGTCTCCAAGTTTCCCGAGAAGTACCAAGTGATAATGAGTATGGGGAACCCGGGGGAGGTGAGGGAGGTTTTCAGAAAGAACGGGGTGAAGGTGTACAATTGGGTTCCAGACAGGTATCTTGTTCTCAAGGCATGTGACCTAATTGTCTCCCGATCGGGGCACAACACGATCGCGGAATCCATGTACTATGGTGTACCATCCGTGCTCATCCCGACGCCGGCACACACAGAGCACGAGATGAATGCCCGGTCAGCTGAAGCGATGGGAGTTGCAAAGGTTATACGTCAGAATGATCTTAACTACGAAACCCTTCTAAAAGCGATAAACGAGGTGCTGGGAGACGGCTCCTACAGGGCTAGGGCAGAGCTTATTCAGAAAAGGGTGCTTGAAAACGGCTCGGTCGACTTGATAATTCGAGAAATACTTTCGCTTGCAAATTTTGGGAGGAAGTATAAATGAACGCCATCAGAGGTTTTTTGGCTGCTTTCCTATTTGAGGATATTGGATTCGGTGACGTTACTAGTGAAGCGATTATCCCCGAAGGAGTCACTGTTGAGGCTAGGATAGTATGCAAGGAAGAGGGCGTAATAGCGGGGGTTTCCGAAGCACTAGAGCTTTTTAGAATGGTAGGGGTAGAAGCGACGGCACGGGTTCGAGACGGAGAAAGAGTCAAGAAAGGAAATGTTGTGATCGAACTGAAAGGGGACGCGAAGGCTATTTTAGGAGTCGAAAGAACCGTTCTCAACTTGATGATGCTTATGAGCGGCATAGCGACAGAAACTGCAAGACTTATGGAGAAAGCCAGAAGGGTTAACGAGAAGGTTAGGGTGGCCGGCACTAGGAAGACCACCCCGGGTTTCAGGTACTTCGAGAAGAGGGCAATTGAGCTAGGCGGAGGGGACCCACACAGGTTCCGCCTCGATGACATGATCTTAATAAAGGACAACCACATTAAGATAGTTGGAAGCATAGCTGAAGTAGTCAGGCGGGCTAAGGAGAAAGCTAGCTTTTCGAAGAAGGTAGAAGTGGAGGTCTCTACCCCAAATGAAGCATTGGAGGCGGTTTTTTCGGGTGCAGATATAATAATGCTTGACAACATGAGTGTGGAAAACGTAGAGAAAACCATCCGCGTTTTGGAGGAGCACAGAGTAAGAGACAAGGTCATAATAGAGGTTTCAGGAGGGATCAACTCTGAAAACATAGAAGATTACGCTGCGTTAGGCGTTGACGTCATTTCAACAGGATACATCACCCACTCATCGAAAGCCCTTGATTTAAGCTTAGACATAGTAAAAATTATAAATGTGAAAGCCAATAATTGACTCAGAGTGCTAAAACTATTCTTGTAAGGAAAATAGCTACTTAATACTTGTTACTCTGAGATTGAAATGTAGTCACCAGCCCGTTTATAGAGTAGTTTTCAAGAAAGAAGTAAGTGTCAAATTCAGGCTTGGAGGTTGTTCCTTTTGGAGTTAATGTTTCTTGGAGGTTGCCAAACAGTAGGTGGCTCAGGATTACTCATATCAAATGGAGAAACAAACATCTTGGTAGATTACGGCGTCTATATGGGGAAAAAGGATGACCCTATACCTGAGCTGCCGCCAGAAGACGTAGACGCGGTTTTCCTGACACACGTCCACTTGGATCATGCAGGAGGAGCCCCCGCCCTCTACGCTGGCAGCTACCCGGACGGCCCACCCGTCTATGTGACGCCGCCCACCCAAAGCTTGCTTCCACTGCTCATAGACGATATGCTGAAAATAAAGAAGCTCCCCTTTGGAAAAAAGGAAGAGAACAGAATGCTCAGAAAAGCCCAAATTATGAACTACGGCGACACAGTCAAAATAAATGGAATAATAGTTGAAATCGTAAACTCGGGGCATGTGCCGGGCGCCTACTCCACAATAATAAAGGCGGATGGCAAATGCGTGTTTTACACCTCAGACTTTAACACCAGCCAGACACGCCTCGTTAAAAGCGCTAACTTTAATGGGCTGAAGCCTGACGTTGTGGTAATGGAGAGTACGTACGCGCTGAAGGAGCACCCCGAAAGATCCCAGACGGAGCGCGAGTTCGTAAATGCAGTGCTCAACGTGGTTGAGGGCGGCGGAGTGGTTCTAATTCCCGCTTTTGCAGTTGCTAGGTCGCAGGAAATACTCTGCGTCCTTGAAAAATACAACGTTGAGTGTAGCATAACGCTTGACGGAATGGCGCGCGATGCCAGTCGACTACTTCTCCAACATCCAGATTACCTCAAGGACTACGAAGCCCTCCTGAGAGCCCTAAGCAAGTGTCGATGGGTGCGCGGCTTCCACGACAGGGTTGAAGCTGCAAGTCGCCCCGGTGTAATAATCTCTACGGCTGGAATGCTGAAGGGTGGACCAACAATTCATTACATGAGAATGCTTGCCAAAGACAGTGAGAACGCGATATTTCTTGTAAGCTTCCAAATTCCGGGAACACCTGGAAGAATGCTCCTCGACACGGGCTACTTCCCTCTCTATGGGAAGCCTGAACGCGTCAATGCACAAATCAAATTCTTCAACTTCTCCTCCCATGCCGACAGGAAGATGTTACATTCTCTCGTAGAATCCGTCAGTAAGCGTTCAACCACTTTCTTCACGGTACACGGCGAGAAAGATGCATGCCGCACTTTAGCGGAGGAAATAGAAGAAAACTATGGCAACCAAGCCATAAATCCCAATGTAGGCGAAACATATACGCTATAAAAATGGGCCATCGGATATAAAAACCATGTTGAATCCGCAAATGTTCTAACGTGGTTTAATCTTTCTCGCTTCACGCTCAGTTTCTCTAAGAATTACTATATCGCCGATTCTGACTGGCCCCTTCACATTACGCGTCAAAATGCGCCCCCGGTCGGGCCCCTCCAGTATTCTCACTCTTACTTGAATTATCTCGCCGTAAATGCCCGTCCGGTCGACTATCGCTATTACCTCAGCTGGAGTTGCCGCCTCCTGTTGTGCGCTCATGTTTGCCGCCTCCTTCTCCACCCATTCAAGGGCATCGTTAAAAACTTTTCTCTCTTTTGAGCCGGTTTTTCCATTGTTTTGTTAGTGGCAATGGAAGGGGTTAGCGTCCATCAAAACTTGCTTATCCCATTACCGGGACTTTATCCGTCGTAGTAGGTGCTTGCCAAACGTCTTTCGTTTGGGATTTGTGCGTGTTTAGTCTTTGGCATCACCCATTGCTTGCGGTATGTAAGTTATCACGTCAGTTGCCGTTATGTGGTATCCTTTCCGCTGAACCGCCAGGTCTCCTGCTTTACCGTTTATGAATGCTGCTGCTGTCGCTGCTCTGAACGGGTCTTTCCCCCATGAGAGGATAGCAGCGCAACACCCGGTGAGTACGTCCCCCGTCCCCCCAACTGTCATTCCGGGGTTTCCCGTAATGTTCACCTTTACCTTTTCACCATTCGATATAATATCCCAGTGTGCTTTAAGCAATATGGTTGCTCCAAGTCGCCTACTCCATTCCCTAACAATATCAGTTTTTTCCTTTAGTGGCTTGCCGAGGAGGTTTTCCCCTGTTAAGTTAAGAAATTCACCTTGATGTGGCGTCAAAACCATTATCTCGCTTATGAGAGCCTCTGCCTTCCTCGGGAGAACCTTAAGCGCGTCTGCATCAATAACAGTTGGAACCTTCTTCTTTCTCGCAAGCTTTAAGGTTTCCGCTACAGCATCTACCGTTTCATTCTCCAGTCCGAGTCCGGGTCCTATCGCCAGCGCTGATGCCCTGTCCATGAGGTCATCGATCTTATCGACTGCTTCTAAGCAATAAACTTCTCCCGGGAGGGGGGTCACAATGAGGTTCGGGGAGTATGCGCGTATGGCGTCGGCGACGCTAGATGGCGCAGCTACAACTACTATGTCTACTCCCGTTGTTAAAGCCGCCAGCGCAGTTAGGGCTGGGGCTCCCGAGTAGTTTTTTCCTCCCCCGATGACCAGCACTCGTCCATGCTCCCCCTTGTGCGCCTCAAACCTACGTTTTATCTTGGCTGCTTCTAGGTCTCCGGGGCCCGCTATGAATTCGGCTTCTGGGGGGATCCCTATAGGGTAGACTTCAAGCTCGCCGGTGAAGGGGGAATTCGGCAGAGCTGGCTTAGCCGAGTGGAGACACACGGTTAGATCCGCCTTAACGGCTCTACCTCCTACCTCCCCTGTATCTGGGTTTAATCCCGAGGGTACATCCACGGAGACCTTAAATCCCTTAATCTTGTTGATCAGTTCTATTGCTGAGGCTAGAGGCTCTCTTACTTCCCCTCTTACTCCCGTTCCGAGAAGCGCGTCCACCACGAGTTCCACGTTGCTGAGTTCTTCTTCAATCCCTTCAAAATCTCTCGAGTCACTTATCACCCTCTTTTCAATGGTGAACATCATCTTGACCACATTCCAGTTGCGTCTAGCCTCCTCGGTTCTGATGTCTTTTTCGCCTCCGACGAGGATCACTGTTACCTTTGCTCCAAAAGATGCGAGGTGTCTTGCGGCGACGAGCCCATCTCCCCCATTATCGCCCAGGCCGCAGAAGACGACGACCCTTTTTCCATCAACATTCATTCTCTTGAAGATCGCGTCAGCAACGCTTCTTCCGGCGTTCTCCATTAGGAGAAGGCGGGGGACTCCTAGGAACTCGGCGTTCAAATCTACTATTCGCATTTCCTCACTAGTCATAATTTTCAACGTGCAACCCTCTCAGTTAGCTATTAAAGGGCATTTTTACATGTTAGTAAAATGTCTTAGCTTTTAAATTGGTTTAGGGTGTCTGTCTGTTGAACGTTAAGCTTCTTCCTCGCGTCACCATCAGAATGCTGAGGGCTACGCTCAAGCCTGGGCACTTTGAATGTCAGAAATGTGGCGCCTGCTGTTCAAAGTATACTGTCTGCGTAACGGACTCCGACATTAAGAGGATCATTAATTTTTATGGCTTCTCGCCTCACAGCTTCTTGACGGGGGTGCAGGTTCCTGACAGTGTAGTTCACACCTACGCGGGTATTCCAAGGTTTATAGGGGATCGTGGACGGGAATTAGTCTTAGCCCTAAAAGAGAAGAATGGACGGTGCATATTTAATGAAGGTGAGTGCAAAGTTTACCCTGCTAGACCTTTAAACTGCAGGGCTTTCCCCTTCCTCTGGCTTGGAGGGCGCAAGTTCAAGCTTAACCCAGACGCCCCCTTCATGTGTGACGGGCTTGGCAGGGGTGGGAAATTCGACTTTGAATGGCTTCTTGAGGAGATGTTGCTCTTGGAGAAAGAGTGGGAGGCATACAGGCTTATGGTTGAAAAGTGGAATAATCTGGTGAGATCAGGTGCTGCTACTCCAAGCACACGAACTTTCATAAGTTATGTTCTGGGGGTAAAAGTTGGGGTACAGGAGTCTCTACGTGACAGCTAAGGAGAGCTTCTTAGGCTGCTCTAAATCATACGGCGAGGCGTTAGTCGTTATAATAGGAGTTCCCTTCGATGCTACCAGCACCTATAAGCCTGGCGCTAGGTTCGCCCCGTCATCCTTAAGGGAGGCTTCCTGGAACATGGAAAGTTTCAGCATCAAACGCATGCTTGACGCTTGCTCTCTGCGTTTCTGCGACATAGGCGACTTGGATGTGGTTCCGGGAGACGTAAACCAAACCCTCCAGCGTCTAAAGTTAGTTGTTTCCGAGGTAACTAATGACGGCAAAAAGCCCCTCATACTGGGGGGAGAGCACACTTTGACGCTGAGTGCGGTTGAGTGCCTCCGTGACATTGGAGTAATACAGTTTGATGCCCACATGGATTTGAGGGACGATTATGCGTGCCAGAGGATCTGTCATGCAACTGTCGCTAGAAGAATATGTGAAGCCGGCATTCCCCTTATTCAAGTAGGGGTTAGGGCTTGTTCAAGGGATGAATACGACTACACCAAGGAGAGCGGCGTCGCCCTGGTACCGGCACATGAAGTTCACCGCTCCCTTAGCGATGCTGCAAGCCGCATAAGAGATTTCCAAGAGGAGCATGGAAGAATCTATGTGAGTGTCGACTTAGACGTCCTAGACCCTGCATTTGCACCCGAAGTTGGGAACCCAGAGCCGGGCGGATTAACCACAGTGGAGCTCCTCAGCTTAATAGAAGAATGTCGTAACGTAGCCGGAGGAGACGTCGTAGAATTAGTTCCCTCAGGAGGATTCACGGCTTTTACTGCAGCCAGAATAGCTATCGAACTCATGTTTCAAATGCAACTAGATTAAATCAAATTTTCCCTCCCTTCCCGCCTCCTTAGGTCTTCGAGCCCCACCATGAAACCCACGTCTTTCTTTCTAATGTAAACTCTGGGTAATCCGACAGCCTCGCCGGCCCTTACCATTTCCTCAAGCGTGGGCCCCCTCATCTTTTTCATTTCTTCCTTCCACGCCAAGTTTGGCTCAAATTCCTGCAGGGTGTAGCTTGCCTCCCCCCTCAAAGCCTTGTCTACGTATCCTAGCTCCGTAAGTGTTTCGCCAATGTCCCTCATGTGCTCCTCTCGGTCGTTAATTGTGGGGATAATTGTTGTTCTGACGTCCACGTAGACGTTACTCGAGAAAAGCGCTCTCAGGGTTTCCTCTAGCCTACTTATTGCCTCTACTCCTCTATCGACGCCTATAATTCTGCTGTAGAGGTCAGTGTCGTTAAACGCTGCTTTAACGTCTATTGAAACTAGGTTGACGTTCTCTAAAAGGTTCCTTACAACGTCCGGGAAGTAGCCGTTTGTGTCAAATCCGAAGAGTAGCCCATGCTTTCTGCAAAACTCGGAAAGCTCGAGCATAAATTCGGGGTAAAGTGTGGGCTCACCCCCAGAGACCTTCACTGCGTCCACGGTTCCCAACGCCGCTTTGATCCTCGAAAGAAACTCGTCAAGCTCCTTTTCATGCTCGGACTTGACCTCAAGTATGGAGCTATTCTGGCACATTGGGCACCTAAAAGGGCACCCCGGAACAAAAACAACCAAAGCCGGGCTGCCTAGGTAATCCATGAAGCTCAGCTCAACGACTCCTGCAACCAAAACTTTCATTTAAAACACCGAAGCAGCTCTTTAGGGGTAACCTTTCTGGAGGACACTTTTAAATACTCGTGTATCCTTCATTAAGTATACGATGTTTTAAAGGTAGAGGGAGGACTCTTTTTGAGCCAGAAGAAGCCATTTATAACCGAGTTCGTCGTTATTGGGAAGAACCACTCTGTCACTCTTCCCCAAAGTGTAATATCCTCCCTTAACATAAAGGAGGGAGCCCGCCTTCTCATTGTGGCGGACGTTAACAAGATGAACTTTGTAGCTTACCCTATAATTAGAGAGGAGAGGATGCTGGCAGAGGTAAGGGTGAGAATGCTCGACAAGCCTGGAGCCCTGGGCGAAATAGCTACTGAGCTAGGAAAAATGGGCATTAACATACAAACCACGGTAATCCCTCCTGGCACGACAGGCGTGGCCGACGCCTACTTCGTAGTGGACTGTACCGGAAGCAAGACTCCTCTACCTGAGGTCGAAGAAAGGCTCAAAAGGCTCAAGAACACCGTTGAGGTCGAGGTTAACCCTCTAGAGTGACCGAGAATGGAGGCAACTCTCGTAATTCTGAAGCCTGATGCAACAGTAAGAAGCTTCGTCGGGGCATACACCACTAAAGTGATACTAGATCAGGGCTACAGGGTAACAGCCTTCAAATGGGTCCAAGTAACGGGCGAGCTCGCAGAGAAACATTACGAAGAGCACGCGGGGAAACCCTTCTTTAACTGGCTTACAACATACATCAAAGCAGCCCCGGTCGTAGCAATGAAGGTGGAAGGGGAAAATGTGATACAAGGGATAAGGCGCATGCTGGGGGCAACCATGGCCCAAAAGGCGGAGCCGGAAACCATTAGAGGGAAATACGGCATATGGGGTGGCGTAAACGTGGCACACGCCTCAGACTCTCCTGAAACTGCAAAAAGGGAGCTCGCCCTCTGGTTAACCAAAGCAGGGCTAAAAGAAAATGAAAACGGACAGGAAAAGGCTGAAGAATATGCTAAGTCTCGCCAAGCCACAAAGGACTATACCAAAAAGCTCAGGGAAACATGCAAGGCCCTTTCAGAAAGAAGGGTCAGCATTGAACATGCACGAGAAGCGATAAAGCAACTCCTAACAGAAGAAAACCCAAACGCAAAACCCCACCACATATCTAACTTAACTGAAGCAATAATCCAGAATTTCCTGCTACCCTAGCAACAGATGAGAATTTTTCATCCTCCCTTTTCGTAAAACTCAGTCCACTTAAACTTCCTCGGCTTCCTAGATAGGTTAAGTGCATTCTTACGGCATTTACTTGAGCAGAATCGCAGTACAACTCCGTCGCGCCTCACGTAGCTAATACCTGTACCCGGTGCAATATCCCTGCCACAGAAAGAACAGGAATACTTTTTCAATCCAACCACCACCACAACGAAAAAACCCCAAAACTTAAATTTTTCCCTTCAGCTACTGCTGAGCACCCTTCTTAACTATGATCATTCTCGCCAGATCGGCGAAGGATTCGTTAACGTTCATGCCGGTCTTAGCACTGGTTTCAAAGTAGAGCAGGTTCTGCTTTATGGCGAACTCGAGTGCGTCTTCAAGAGGGACAGCTCGAGGCAGGTCACGCTTATTCCCGATCAGAATCAGCGGTACATCGCCGCAGTGCGTTCTAACTTCCTCAATCCAGAATGGCAGCCTCTTAAAGCTTTCCATATTTGTTACATCGTAAACGCAGAGTCCGCCTACAGCCCCACGATAGTATAAGGGTCTAATGTGGCTGAACCTCTCCTGCCCTGACTGATCCCAAACTTGAAACTTGACCGTTTTCATCCCCAAGGGAGTATCAACTTCGATATTTTTCACAGCAAAATCAACGCCCACCGTCATCTTATAACTTTCCTGGAATATGCCCTCACTGAAACGCCTTGTTATGGATGTCTTCCCAACCCCTCCATCGCCCACTATTACAACCTTAAAGAGGAACGTGTAGCCCGTTGCCATGGCCTTTCTCTCCCTCCTAACTTAGGGCCAATTTTACGTTCCATACGCTGCCCGAGCGACCTGGCAGGCCCCTTTTTTAGATCAACTAAGTACGAGGCATCTTATTATAATTTTTATTTCCTCCTTCCTTTCGCTTAGTATTGCTTTCTCTCTAGGACTTTGCCTCGCCCTATATAAGCTATTTTTGCCATTTCGACGAAAAGCCCGTTTTCGATCACGCCAGGTATGTTGTTTATCTTCTCCTCCAACGTTTTAGGCTGGTCTATGCGGGGGAACTTCGCGTCCAGTATAAAGTTCCCGTTGTCGGTCACCACTGGCCCAACTTTCCCACCTCCATAGCGGAGCTCAACCTTGGCTCCAAGCCTCACCAGCTTTTTCGCAACGGTCTTCCACGCTATCGGTATAACCTCAATCGGGAGCGGCATTTTAACTCCGAGAACCTCCACAAGCTTCGAGCTGTCAGCTATGACCACCATCTCCTTAGATGAAGACGCCACTATCTTTTCCTGCGTCAGAGCCCCTCCCCTCCCTTTAATCAGGTTCAAGTTTGGATCTATCTCGTCCGCTCCATCCACGGTTAAGTCTAATGTAGGGTGCTCCACGAGGGACGTTAAAGGTATCCCATGGCTTGCAAGCAAGATTACCGATTGATACGACGTCGGAACACAGAGCACTTCCACCTCTTCTTCTCTCACCCTAGATGCCAAAGCCTCTATGAACATTGCAACAGTCGACCCGGAACCAACACCCAAAACCATGCCATCCCTAACATGCTTAACAGCAGCAAGCGCTGCAGCTTTCTTTTCCTCCTCCAGCACCATCCTCAATTCTTCCTCCCTTTCTGAAAAATCTCCCCCTTTTAAATACCTTTCAATACCGGTGCGTCTCTGTATACTTGAGCCACATAATTAAGACGTTTCCTTATAAGCTGAGCCAAAAAGGCAGCTAAGGGGTTTGTGGAGCCCCGGCCGGGCTTTGAACCCGGGGCCTTCTCATTACCAGTGAGACGCTCTAACCAGGCTGAGCTTTCCCGCAAAGAGTACCGGGGCAGTTCCTGGGGGCTCCAATCATTAAGGAAAATTCATCGATATAAAAACATTTTCTGAAGCTTTGGCGTGCGTTAAAATTATATGAATTTTCATGTAATCTTTTGTGTGGCAATGCGGGGGTTGCCGAGCTGGTTAAAACGCGGGGTCAGAAACTAAAGGCGCCGGACTTAAGATCCGGTCCCGCAGGGGTTCGTGGGTTCGAAAGAGGTTTAATGTTTCTCCTCCGGAAATCCCACCCCCCGCACTCCTCCAGAATGTCCTTGGGGGTTTTGGTTTAAACCTGCCGGGTAAATGAAATTTATACGGGTGAAGTTCTTAGGGAAATATTAATAACTTCGCGTAGGCTGGTGGCCATCGAGTGCACATTTCCGTTATCTGACTTCCATCTTAAGTATAGAGTGCTGTGAACGTGCACGCCTCTAAGATTTAAGAAAGAGTTTCTTGAGGATGGTGATTCACCTTTCTCGCTTGTTGATGTTAAGTTTTCGATGGACTTGCTTAGTATGTGTAGAGTTTTTTCTTTATTTTAAGTGTGAGTTAGAGCGTTATCGTGGGGAACATTAAAAAGAAAAGAGCGACTGTCGGTTATTCGTGTATGTCTATCGGGTGCGATTATGAGTCGTAGAGTTGCTATTATTGGTTACGGGTGCTTAAAGATTGGTAAGTATGGTTCTGAAGTGTCCGAAAACGAGTTGTCCATTAGGGCTATAAAACTCGCGCTGGAGGATGCCGGGATTTCTAAGGAGGATGTTAACGGGCTCGTTACGACTCCAAACTATCTCCTGACGTTAGGCCTCCAGTTATCAGTGGTCTCGGAGTACTTGAGGATTTCACCTAGAGTTGCGGCTGAAATTGCTTGTGGCGGAATTGCCGGAGGCCTAGCGCTTAAGCATGCAATGAATGAAATAGCGCTTGGGCACGCGGATATTGTGGTTTGTTACGGCTCCGTTAAGGAATCCATACGCTTTAAGAACATCGCGCTGGTTGAGCCTGGAATGGGCATTGAAATCTATGACCCTACAACTCAGCCCTATGCTGTCGCGGGCGTTATCTGGGCTTATGCATGTTCGGGTAGAAGGTACATGTACGAGTATGGTGCGACCGAGGAGCACTTCGCAGCGGCTTGTGTTAGAAATAGGAACAACGCTAGGCATAACCCATGGGCAGCGTTCACAACGCCAATCACTATTGAAGACGTGCTGAAATCCCCCATTCTATGTTCGCCACTGAAGCTTTTGGACTGCTCGGCTGCAAGGGATGGTGCCGCCGCAGTAGTTTTAGCTTCAGAAAAGAAAGCTAGGAAAATAACTGATACGCCTATTTACATTGTAGGCGTCGGGGAGCACCACGATAACTCAAGCTTCATACCGACGGACAGGTGCGATAAGCCCATAACTTCCTTCGTCGCCGCTAGGGAAGCCGCCCAGCGGGCATTAAAAATGGCAAAGGTAAGCGTTGACGATATCGATGTCGCTGAGCTTTACGCTCCATTCAGCCCCCAAGAGCTCATGCTTCCTGAAGATATTGGGTGGTTTAAGAAGGGTGAGATGGTCAAAGCCATAATGGATGGCTCAACCGAAATAGGCGGAAAAATCCCTATAAATACCGATGGAGGCCTCCTTTCCAGAGGGCATCCAGCCATGGTTACTCCAATATATGAAACGATAAGCATTGTGAGGCAGCTTAGAGGTGAATCCGGAAAAGTTCAAGTTGACGGAGCTGAGATTGGATTAATACACTGTGAAGGCGGTATGCTCAACAACTGTATAGTCTTCATCTTCAGGAGAGGTGATTAAGCTGTCATCACAGCCGGAAATAATCTACCTTCAACCAAAAAATCACGAGCCAACTTTAAAGTTTTGGGAGGGACTAAAGAACAGAAAGCTCCTCGCGCCCAGATGCGGCGACTGCGGCGAAATATTCTTTCCGCCTAGAGGCTTCTGCCCGAAATGCCTTTCTGAAAACATTGAGTGGGTTGAGCTCAGCGGCAAGGGCAAGCTTCACAGTTGGACTGAAATCCATTATTTAACCCCCAAGCCATACATACTTGGCGTTATAGACTTGGCTGAAGGCATAGGTAGAATGATTTCTAGGATTGAAGCCGAACATAAAGAATTAAAGATAGATATGCCTATGAAAGTAGACTTCATCGACGTCTCAGATAAGCTAACTCTATTCATCTGGAGACCAGACAAAGTAGACTCAAAACATCAAAAGAGTGAATCCTTCTAAAACTCTCTTCACTTAGAAAAACCTTGCCCCCTCTATCTCGTGTGGTTTCCTATCGTGTTAAAGACTAAAATAAGGCTCCTAATAAGATGGAAGTTCAGGCGATTAAAGCTTAGCGGCATCAACTTGCCGCTCGCTTAGAGTGCACGAGTTTTTGAGAGCACAAAATGAAAGTACTTCGCTCTTAGGCTGGATCAAGTGATGGTTAATAATCACGCTTCAGGAAAAATGGGGGCCATATACCATGTGTCTCCACGCCTCTAAGATACTCAGGACTTCTAGTGTTTTCTTTAGACACGTATTTTCTGGTTTTGTGTCTGGAGTTGCTGCTTGGTCTGCGAGAGTATGTCAAATATAGTTAATGCTATTACCTTGGCAGCTGTTAGTAGCTCTTTTATCGATATCTTCTCGTTTGGCCTGTGTTTTTGTTCATCCTCTCCCGGCCCGAACGAGACCGCCGGGATCCCGTTTAACATGCATACTTTAGTCATCATAGCTTCATTTTCGCCCACTAGTTCCATCTTTTCTCCTGTCACTTCCTCCACGTTCTTCTTCAACATTTGCACTAAGAATTGGTCCTGGTTGATCTCTGTCGGCGGCTCTGACAGAATTACCTCGAGTGACATCTCGACCCCCTTAACTTCCTCCTCCGTTTCCCTTATGATTTCCGTTAGACGGCTGATTATTTCCTCCTCCGTTATAGCTGGGGTGTACCTTATGTCTATTGTCGCCTCTGCCCTGCCAGGTACCATGTTTATTCCCGTACCCCCCTGGATACTGCCTATGTTCATTGTTACCTCCCCCATAAGGGGATGAGGCGGTACGTCAAACTTGATCTCGGAGACTTTTCCTAGGAGCTTTATTAGCGCCTGCACGGCGTTTGCCCCCTCGTGTGGCTTAGACGCGTGGACGGTGCGTCCCCTGCAAACCACTTTAAGCCAGAGTATTCCTCTTTCTGCAACGCATATGTTCTTGCTTCTCGTATTCCCTCCAATTATTGCGTAGTCCACATTAATTTTTCTCTCTTTTAAGAGGTACTTCATCCCGAGCTCTCCGGCCGCCTCCCCGTCTGCCGCAGCTACGAGCAGCACTGTGCCGCCAAGCTGCAAGTTTAGCTTTTTGATGGCGTAAAGGGCAAGCACCATTGATGTTAAAGGACCCTTAGCGTCTGCGCTCCCTCTTCCTATCACGTAGCCCTCTTTTACTGTCGCTCTAAAGGGAGGGTAAATCCAGCCGTCCCCCGGGGCGACAACGTCGAGATGGGCTGCCAGCATCAGTCTTGGCTCTCCGTCCCCTAACCTACCCACGACATTTGTCCGCCCCTCGACTTTCTCGTATATTTCCGTTTGGGCTCCTATCCTGTAGAGCTCTCCCAGCACTATTTCGGCTACGCCTCGCTCCCATCCCGGGGGGTTAACCGACTGGGCGGATATAAGATCTCTCAGCAAGTTGATCGCGTAGTCCTCGCTTTCATCTATGACTTCTAAAAGTCGCTTTCTGAGCTCCGGCGTCACTTTTAATGGAACCGCCTTTGCCTCCTCCCTGATCCCAAGGATAAGTCTGGCGGCAGCTATGAAAGCCTCATCAACCTTAAACCTTGTTTTCGCACTGGTCTCAAAATAGAGCGCACCCAGTTTCCTCGCTAATTGTTCTGCTTCATGCCTTGGAACCCGACGCTCGTCAACCAAGTCGTGTTTGTTCCCTACCAACACTATTGGTATTTTGCCACATATGCTCGTGACTTCATCGTGCCACTTCTCAACGTTCTCGAAACTTCTCATGTTCGTCAGGTCAAAGACTATTACTCCGCCCTTCGCCTCAGTGTAGAAAAACGAGCGCAGGTGGGCGAAGCTTGGCTGCCCCCCCAAGTCCCAAAGCTGCAACGTGACAAGTTTGCCGTCCAAATCCACCTTATAAGAGGCGAAATCAGCCCCCAGGGTTGGGCGGTAATCGGTTGGGAAGCGGTTTTCCGTGAGAGTTAAAATAAGGCTTGTTTTACCTACACCACCGTCCCCAATAACGACAATCTTGAAAACATACTCTTCCTGCAATTTTTCTCTCCTCACTTATTTTAATAGAAACCTAAGACTCATGGCTTTCTACGTGAGTAAGAAGGTATTCTCAATAAGAGAATCAACTTTGAATGTTAATAAAGTTTAGGAATTAATATTCATAGCGTGAACTCCCTCCTCCTTACCCGCCCTTCACAGCAATTCCAAGTGGACACTATGGCACTTTTGCCAAGTGACTAGAGATATATTCTTAGGTTGTCGTGCTCCCTGATTTTCCTCCATTTTTTAGAAATCCTAACTAGTTGCAGAGTCTCGAGGTACCCCGCTCTTTCATCAATATCTCTCTCAGTAAGCCACTTGGTCCTCAGGGATCCCTCCCCGCTTCTACCTTTCACCTTCCCCCTGAATGCGAAGACTACGGGTGCCGCCGGGTGGTCTACCTGCTGGTAGATGCGCACTATTCCCTGCACTTCCACGTCGTATCCTGTTTCCTCTCTCACCTCACGCCTTGCGGCTTCAACAAGATTCTCTCCCACTTTAACCTTTCCTCCCGGAAGCGCCCAGAATCCACTTCTCTCCTCTACAAGAAGGTATTTTCCTTCCTCCTCCACTATGACAACCGCTATCAGGCTCATAGGCTTACACACCTTTATCCTCTGAAGCATAACATATTTATGGAGCATTTTTATGTCATCGCTAAAGGGTACTTGAAAATTTAGCGGAGGACGGGTAGTGCTCGAGTTCGACATTGTAGTGGTTGGAGCGGGGCCCGCCGGGCTCGCGGCTGCAGCCTTCGCAGCTAGAAGGAAGCTCAAAACTCTGGTGCTTGAGGCTGCTCCAACTGCTGGAGGAAAGCCTGTTCTCCTTTACGCGAGTAAAATTGTCGATGACCTCATGGGTTTTCCCGAGGGAGTAACGGGCCTTGAGATAGGGCGCGCCCTCGAGCGCCACGCCAAAAAGTTTGGGGCCGAGATTAGGTGTAATTCAAGGGTGGTGGACATCAGCGGTACTGAGGGTGGTTTTTTCATATTGAGGGACGAGAATGGGAGGGAGTACCATGCTAAGGCGGTTATCATAGCATTTGGCGTTCAGCCGCTCACCCATGTAGGAGTTGAGGGAGAGGACAGGTTTAGAGGGAGGGGTGTAAGGTATCTATTAGAGGATCCCTCAGAAATTAGGGGAAAGAGAGTTGTTGTTGTGGGTGGAGGAGAAACAGCCGTCGAGTCCGCTCTCAGGGCTAGCGAGGTCGCCGCCTCGGTTGTGCTTGTTCACAGACGTGCCGTCTTGAGAGCAGATGAGTCCACTGTGGACCAGCTGGCAGGTAGAGTCGAGGTTCTCTATGACTCCATTGTTGAGGAGGTAAGGGGAGGGAAATGGGTGGAGGAGGTTGTGGTGCTAAACCGCAAGACGGGGGAGAGACTCCTGATAAAGCTGACGAGGTCATTTTTTGTGTGGGGCACAGTCCTGAAACCGACCTGTTGGAACGTTTGGGTGTGCAGCTCTCAGATAAAGGAGAGGTCATAGTAAATAGGAAGCAGGAAACTAATGTTCCCGGGGTTTTTGCCGCCGGGGACGTGACAGGAGGTGTTATGCGTATTTCGGCAGCCATAGGGGAAGGAGTTGTAGCTGCCCTAGGCGCTTATAACTATATAAAGAAGCCCTACTGGCGCACTTGACTGGAACCAGCTCCCTCGCCATACCACCCTCCGCGTATATAAAGGTAAGCGTTAACAGCGGCTGTAGCTCCCTCCCCTGCAGCAGTTACTATTTGCATTACGCCCCCTGTTACGTCTCCCGCAGCGAAGACTCCTTCGACATTTGTCATCTGGTTCCGGTTCACGACAACGTATCCCTCTTCGTCCAGCCTTACTCCCAGCTCCGCCGCCAGAGCGCTTGAAGGTGCTTCACCTACGGCTATGAAGACGCCGTCCACCTCTAGGGCTTTTTCCTCTCCGCTTTTTAGGTTCTGAATTACTACACGCCTGACAACTTCGTCCCCCTCTATCCCTTTCACCACACTACTCCAGTGAAATATTACTCCTCTTTCCTTCAATTTCTCTTTAACAGCCATCTCAGCTCTAAGGTCGTCTCGCCTATGAACGAGGTGAACCTCCCTGGCACTCTCTGAAAGGCAAAGAGCTTCGCTTGCAGCGGTGTTTCCCCCTCCGACAACTAGCACCCGTTTTCCACGGTAGAGGGGTGCGTCACATGTTGCACAGTAGCTCACCCCACGCCCCTTAAACTCCTCCTCCCCGGGAACACTAAGCCTCCTTCTCTCCCTTCCCGTCGCTATTATCACCGCACTTGCAAGATACTCTCCCCTCCCCGTCACAACCCTGAACTTTTTCCCCTCCTTCGCAATTTTCTTTACGGCCTCCATTTCTCTTATATCGCACCCCCACATCTCCGTTTGGCGCCGCATTCTTTCCA
>JAHAWR010000004.1 GCA_018383835.1 Candidatus Jordarchaeia archaeon
TCTTCGAAGACTTGTCCTCTCTGCTCTGGCTGCATGGTAGCCTATGAGGGAGGTTGATGAAGTGCGAAAACTGTACCTTAGTAATTGATAGGGATGTTGCTGCAGTTTTGAATCTTTGGGTGTGGGGAGCCGGGTTCCCCCCGAAAGCCCTCGACGAGCTCGAGAGGGAAGAGTTAAGTAGGAATGAAAGTAGCAAATACCTACATATCCCTACTTAGCTCAGAACCCATCACGTATACACATATTTCTTAACCGATTTGTTCCCGAAAAGCCGGTGGGCAGAAGAAAAGAAGAGGGGTTGTTGTTATTGAGCGGTTAGAACTTCCATGAGGCAACCTTTTCCGGTTTGAGCTTTACGATTATTCTCGGGAGGTTTCGCAGCACCTTTGCCGCAGGATGGTCAGCGCTGCCCAAGTACTTTTCCGATATTTTGTCGAAGAGCTTTAGGTCTTCTATGACTTCCGCCCTGCCGCTCATCATGATGCCCGCTGTCCCGTCCTTGCCTACTTCGTCGATCACAACGGACACGTAGGGCCTCTTCATTATGTTTCTCGCCTTAATCGTTTTCTTCTGCACGGAGAAGTAGATGTAGCCATCCTCATAGAGAAACCAGACGGGGGTAACGTGCGGCATACAGTTTTCGTTCACGGTGGCAACCCTCGCCAAGATAGGTTTCCTCAGCAACTTCTCGGCCCAAGCCTCCAAACGCTTACTCATGGAGATATCCTCCAACATTCTTAACCGGGGACAATGAAAAAGTTCCTTGGGAGAGAGGGGCACACTGTGGAATCTTGAAGCAACACAGGGCGTTGCAATTTAACTTGCGCTTTGAGTGTTCTCCCTCAGCGTGAACCTTGACGAAGTTAGGGGGGCATTCCCCTCTCAAGATATTTTGCGAGGGCTTGTGCGGCGCACTCGCGCACCCACTTACTTTCGTCGTGTAGAAGTCCTGCAAGCTTTCTGGGGGCCTCCGGGCTCGTGGCTCCTTTTTCGGCGTAGCTTGCAAGAGTGAGCGCTGCGTATCCCCGTGCCAGTTCATCTTCGCTGCCCAGCAGCTCCACAAGCTTACCTAGTGCCTCTAAGTTGGTGATTCCCTTTTCGGCGTACGTTGCGAGGGCGAACATGGCATTGTTTCGCGTGTACTCATCATCCAACAGACTTGTCAGTTTCTCTGCGGCAACGGGGTCGGTAAAGTCTTTTTCAGCGTAGCTCGCTATAGCAAGCGCCGCGTACCCCTTCACCACGCTGTAGGCGTCGCCGAGTAACTCCACGAGTTTTTTCAGCGCATCCACATTCACCAGCCCTCTTGAGGCGTAGCTCGTCAGGGCGAGAGCCGCGCAGCTACGCGCCTCCACCTCATCGTCGCTCAGCAGCCTTGCTAGCTTGCCTGGAACATTGGGGTCGGTAAGTCCTCTTTCAGCGTACATTGCCAGGGCGAAGGCGGCATACCCGCGTACAACTTCGTCTTCGTCGTCGAGCAGCTTTACCAGTCCTTTCAGTGCGCTTAAACAAGTGACGTTGCCCTCGGCATATTTTTCGAGGGCGAGCGCCACGCATCTTCGAACCCACTCGTTCTCATCCTTTAAAAGTTCAGCGAGCTTTTCAGGGGCTTTGGGGTCTTTGATGTTTCTTGCGGCGTAGCTGACGAGGGCGAGCGCCGCGTTCCCGCGTACCGTTGCATCCTCATCATCCAGCAGAGGCATGAGTTTCTTCGACACGCTAGGGTCAATTACGTTGTTGTCAGCGTAGCTCGCGAGGGCAAGTGGAACGTGCCTGCGCGCCTCAACGTTTTCGTCGTTCAGCATCCCTACAAGCTTCCCTAAAGCGCCTGGTTCTACTATGCCGTTTGCGGCGTAAAGGGCGACGGCAAGCGCCGCGCCACCCCTCACACCCCCATTCTCGTCGCTCAGTAACTCAACGAGTTTGCCCAAAACCTCAGGAATCAATAAGCCAGCCTTAGCGTACTCCGCAAGCATGTAGACGGCTTCCATCCTTATCTCAGCACTGGCATCGGACAGTTCATCCACGACAGACCTAAAATCGCACATTATCCCGCCAACCATTCATTAACAGAAAACATGATTCAACACACTTCCTAATATACTTGCCCAACCAAAGACAAAAACGGCGACAAAAACGTGATATCAAGGGGGGCAAACACTACGCTTCGTAGAGCCCAATTATAGAGGCCAAACAAAGATACTGATCCATGAATGGGTCATCGTGGAGGACGCATCCTGCATAGTTTTTTGGCTCCAAAAAATTAGTGGAGTGGGAGGAGGTTAAGTGCTGGTGGTGGGAAGCTGCGCTGACCGGCTTCTATAAGCGTGGCTTTTTGTTTCTTTGAAAATTTCTTATGGAGGCTTAACTTCTTTTAGTTTCTCACTTGCTGGCTCGCCGCCGACACCCCAATTTTCCTTTGGAACCTCGTGAATTACAACTTCAACAGCCTCAGCCGGCACTCCCATCCTTGAGAAAACTTCGGTTATGCCCTTTATGACTTTACGCTTAGCGTCACTTGAAAACCCAGTCCAAACATACACGTGAACGATCGGCATAGGTAAAGTTTAGTCCGCTCTACCTAAAAAGCATTGCGTCGATGAAGAGCAGCCGGTTAAAATCAAAAGTCTCCGCCAGGAATACTACCAAAGACGTGAAGCCCTGCGAAAAGAGGCGAGCTAAAGAAGGCCCATCCCGTTGTTTACAGCATTAACTACACTTTCGAAGGCCACTACTACGCCTAGTGTGTTTTCCGTTGCTTTTTTTACGTCAGCATGCGCTGTAACGTATAAGTGGCCATGAGAGCAAAAAGCCCTTCAGTAAGTCGTTCTCACAGTTGCAAAGAAACGGTCACTTACTTTATTTCCTAGCTACCTGAAAGATGCTTTGGGAACGTTGCACTGGTGAGGATATGCGTGTTAAGCTACGTTGGGGAGGCGTGTCAAAGGCCTAGTGCCCCTTTCTTATTCTAGAGGCACATGAAGAACTTTTTAGAGATGGGAGCCCTGTTGGAGATGTGGGCTGTAGGAGTCAACGTTCATTTCGAGGGGCTAAACCTTCACAGATACATAAATTTGTTATTTGTTAATAGGTGGCGTTAATGTGGATTCCTAGGTGGCTTGGAGAAGCATTCTAAACTGTACGTGACGTTTGGGATGGAGACATTCACTTTCAGGGAGGAAGCGGGAGTTCTCGGTGTTCCTAGGGGAGGGTAATTTGATAGTGAGCAAGCTTTATTCTTGTTGGGCCTTAATGGTCCTGTGGGTAGAATTTACAGACTGCTTGACCCCCCTGAAAACTTCGTTTTGCTAATGCCAGATGCGGTAAGGATGCTTGAATTGAGGCAGGAGGTATATTTAAGATGTTTTCAGGGAGATTTCGAGGCGTTATAGGCTTGTTTCTTTCGCCATCTACTCTGTTAGGGGTGACGCCAAACCGACGAGCGACGTTGACATTCTACTCGTGTCGAACGAGTTTAAAGGGGGGGTCGCTGCGCATTGAAGAAGCTAATGTTGAAGAGGTTGAAGGGGTGAAAAAGGAGCGGTTCTGGCTCATAAAGCACACTTTAGTTGCCGCAGAAGGATCATTAGACCTTCAGGTGTGGGGCAAGTAAAAATGGCAATGCGCAGACTTAGTTGCAGGGAGAGAAGAAAAAAGGGAGATGATCTCCCGATATTCATGGGGCATGAAGCCTAAAGGAAGAAGCAACCCGTTCCGAGAAGGGTGCCTTATCTTTCTCATGCACCTATTTCCTTCAACTATTCTTCGTCTTCTTCACTCCACTCGTCCTCTTCCACCCGTTCATCCTCCAGCTCGTCTTCACTCCATTCTTCTTCGTCCTCTTCCTCACTTTCCTCGTAGGCGAAGCATAATGCGCAGTAGATGGGGTGCGGGTCTATGTACCATCCGTCTCCCTTCTTGACGGACACGAGGATGAAGGGCTCGCTACTTGGCTCGTCTTTCCAGCACCAACAATTGCATACGTCGCCACGATAAAAGGTGCACGTATTCTTCTTCTCTTTTCCATGGTTTTCCGCGGCCGATATCAAGATAGGCAGTTTGCCGAAGGACTCTGCAAGTTCCTGAAACATCGCACCCATTACACTGTCGAAAAGGCTCTTCATTAAGTCATCAAAACCCGGTTCTTTATCGCTGGACAAAAGTGACACCATCCTCACTATGAGTGCAATTGCGAGTGGAAAGACACATATTTAAACTTTCGCTAAAAAACCCGCCGACACACAACGTGAAACGGCGACCACAGTTTTTAGGGAAGTAATGCTCGAGGAATACTTGAACAATGCTATCTAGCGAATGTGACATCTAAAAGGAGTCATGAATTAGTCTATAGGAAGCTGAGGATTAAGTATCCTACTCTCTTACACTACATCTACACAGCCGTAACACAGGGTTCCAGACTAAGTATGGATAGGTATTGATCCATGCTTAGTCCTTGGGGTTCACAAGCTTTTAAGCTCCTCATGGGTTCATTGGAGCCTGCATCAGCCTCTCCCCCCGTCAGGGTGAACCCCCTCCACCTCTTCACAAGCTCAACGAATAGCTTCGGAGATGGAGAAAGACCCTCCACCTGAAGGTATAGGTTCATGCATGCGTTAAGCTGCCTATCTATTTTTAACCCACAGCTCTTGCACTTGTAGAGTGCTCCTTTCGGGGCATTAACCATCCCACACCTGGAGCACGTCTTAGTAGAGTTGTGAGGGTTTAGAAGCCGGACTCTAGACTTGTAGCTCATCAAACTGATTATAGTTCTCCAATTGCTTTTTGCGATGTTTCTGTTGTGGGTTCTTGACTTTTTGAGCATTTTTTCCTTGTTGAGGTCTTCGAAGCCGTGAACGTAACCTTTGAACGTCTCAGCGATCACTCTCGTTACTTTGTGAATGAAGTCCCTTGCCCTATTCCTTTCTCTGTTCGAGTATTTCTCCAGAACTCTCCTCAAGGACGGCTTCCTCGAAGCCTTACTCTGCAGTCTCCGCCTCTTCAACTCATAAACCCTATGTATGTGGAAGAGCCTTCTAAGATCGACTCTTATCCATCCTATTTCTGGGTTGAAGCCATCTAAACTCTTCTCATTGCAGTCCCATGCAATCATCCCTTTTAGTTTTTCAGCTCTTTGCTTGAACCTAAAAATAATAATCAGAAACTTCTCGTTGAGGATTAGTTCCCCCATCTCCCCCTTAGCCCTACTCCAGAACCAAGCGTTCTGGACATCGAAAACCAAGTGCTCTCCGTATGGTTTAATGCTTATCTTGATCTTACTGTCCCTGTAGGAGTACAGCGTCTCCTTCACTCTAACAAACTTCTTCTTAACAACTGGCTTCGCTCTCGCCCTTCTTCCCTTCAAGTAGTTCCTCCTCCAAGACTTCAGAATTGAGTATGCTTGCTTGATTGCGGAGTCAACGTAGTGAGCGCAGAAAACCCAGTCTCCAAGTAAAGAGTTTCTTAGGTTGCGCTTGAACTCGCTGCTCTTCGGAATTATCGGAATCAACCTTCTCCTCTTGGTGACCTTCTCTTTCCAAGTTATGTTTTTTCAGGTCTCGTCGATTGCTCTTTGTAATAGCCACCTGTAAGCCTTTAAGAATCCTTTAACGTCGTAGTTGTGCTTTATTTTGTAGGATCTAACTTGGTATGAGCACTCTGACACAGCTAACGACCTCTTTATATCTATGGCTCCTCATTCCGTAGAGCTTCAGCAAAGGAGAATAGTTATCAGATCGTCGGCAAGCTCCCCCAATAGTTCTAATACTTCCTTTGTCTATTTCATTGTTGGATTGTCTATGTGGTGGCTTCAAGGGAGCTTCTTGGCTTCTTTAAGCGTGTAGAGTTTTTCATTCATCAATAACTTATCTATACTTACAACTATATAAATCTTTTTACTTGGAAGCTGTTAGATACGGCTTTAGTAGTATTCAAGTTTCAAGTCTTATAGGAGGTTGTCTAGAAGGGGGGACTGGTTCTCCGAGTATTGAGGGTTTGAATGGCTCCTTTTTGATGACACGCACCTGTTCTGGTTTAACTGGGGGATGATGGTGGTAAAGGTTTAATAGAGGCTAGCTCCACCTATTGTGGGGGGATGCTGGTGAGTAGGCTTGTTCTTGGCCGCATTTTGAGGACCTTGGCTGTTAGCGTTTCCTCTGCCGAGATGGATAAGCTTCTTGATGCTCTGAGGAGGTGTTTTGGCCTGGAGGGGGGATACGAGTGCGACGCGCTCGAAAGGTTGTGGATGGACGAGTATTACAGGAAAGCTATAGAGGGGTTTATCATGGAGTGGGTTAAGAGAAAGAGGAGGCGGGCGTCTGATGAAAGAGGGGGGCGGTTAGAGGAAGCAGCCTACGTGACTTGAGGCTGGTTCTTCGCAAAACTCCCTTTTTCACGTTTTCAGAGTGAATTTAGTTTGCATGTAGTTTGGCGCCGGAATGGTGAACAAAAGATATTATACTTGGGAGCAGCACAATCCAGTTTATGGTCTCGAGAAGGATAATAATAAGATGAAGGACTTTGATGATATCAGTGAGGATTTGTTTGGTGGGGACGTTGAAAGGTGGAGTCAGGTTGCTCTGAAGCCCACTGAGGTGGCTGAGGGTGGCTTCACTAGTGGTGAGGCCTTGCGGAGGCTAATAATGCTACTTGATGATGGAAACAGAATGATACATGTGAGCGCAGTTTACGCTGTAGCTAGGTGCTGAGCGCGGCATGACGGGTGCTGGGGCTTTAGGAAAGCTTACCAGGCTTTTAGAGGATGAGGATGAGAGAGTGTGCGACGCCGCATACGCTTTGGATGTTTACGCTGAGGAGGGGTTCATATTCTGAGGCGGTTAAGAAGCTTGTCGAGCTTTTAGATGAGGAAGAAGAGGAAGTGCGGAGAAGCACCGCGATGGCCCTCGGCGAGTGCGCTGTGAAATGGTCCACGCATCCGAAAACTTAGAAAGGCTCGTTGAATTGTTGGGGGACTGGAATGTCGAGGTATGGAGAGGGGCCGTACGCGGTCGCCAGGTACGCAGAAAAAAAGGACTTAGGCATCCGGACGACGCCCGTAAGGCTTACGAAACTTCTAGACGACGAGGATGAGGGGGTACGCGAGATAGCCGAGTACGCCCTCAGCAACTATGAGAAGTATCCCATGGATGCAGCCAAATTCCATGTGAATGACTGGTGGCCGCGGATGGCTTCCTAGGTTTTTGTCTTGTTTACTAAGACAAAGTAGAGAGCCCCTAGCTCGCCTGTGATTTTAGAGTCGAGGGGGACTGGCTGGAACTCCTGAGTGTAGATTGCCTTTATTGTGAATCCACCCTCCTCAACCAGTCTTTTCAGGTCATCGTAGTACCATAGTTTGAGGGTGTGCTCCTCCTCGAACTCAAAGACTTTGCCGTTGTCTTGGACCCTCATTTTGAGGTTGACGCAGCGGAGCTTCTTGTCTGTGTCGTAACGGTAGGGTTTCCATGTTGCCTCTATTCTGACGCCGCCCTGCTCCGCAACCCACGTTTCGTCCGGCTTCTTTTCCCCCTCAACGTTCTGGCAGGCGCATGAGAGCTCAACAATGTAAAGTCCTCCTTCAACAAGACATTCGGACATGCACTTGAAGTGGCTTAATACTTTGTCGTCCGTCTGCAGGTATCCGAGGCTGTTTATGGCTATTATGGCTGCGTCGAACTTCTCGCCGAACCTTATGTCCGCCATGTCACCAACAACAGCCTTCGCCATGCCCTGCAGTCCAGCCTCCCTTATTTTCTCGTTGGCGTACTCAACCATCTCGGGGCTGATGTCGTACCCGACTATGTGGTACCCGTACCTTGGAAACGCGAGCAGGAAGATGCCGCTCCCGCACGCCGGCTCCAGGATCCTCCTAACCTCGAAGCTGCAATACTTTTTGAAGCAGCTAATATAGAAGTTTATTTCCTTTGAGACGTCTCGCGAAAACGCGATGTCGTAGTATTTGGGGAGACAGTAAAGTTTAGGATTCCACCCGCTCAACCCCCCAGCGGAGCGAGCGCCGGGGCCCCCACCCGTTCCTCCACCGCTGGAAGAACCCTGAGGGGCATAGGGAGGAGGCGATGCGGAGCGAGTCTTCACCATTATAACCCCCCCGGTTCCGGAAGTTACCAATATCGCCCACTCAATGGCGACCAACACATGCACTTTCGGCTTAACTCTTCCCCCCGGAACCACCTTTGGGTAACAGTAGCCTCGCTTAGTTGCTTAAAAACGTTTCCTTTTTAAATTGGAGTGCGTGAATCTGCTCCCGCCGAGGATAGGAAACTCAGGATCTCCGGGCTATTGGTAAACATGCTACGTTGCAAGCCTCCATGGATTTTCACCTCCTCCCCTTTCACATCCATGACTGGAGTTCATTGGGGCTTCCTTAGGCGACGGGGCCCCTCGGGCAACCAATGCCGTAACGCCTCCACCGTTTTTCACATTCGCAGTTTTCACGTTTCAGGGAGCCGGTGGCCATTCAGCGCCAAAACTCCAACATGCCGGGCACAGGCTTGAGGCGCCTTCAGGGTTTACGTAGATGTTGGTTAAGTTGAAAGTTTTATTAGACTGGTGGGAGAGAGATAGTGTGGGGGCTTGGTTGAAGGGGAACACGTTCGATCGTTGAGGGTCTGCCGTGAGCGGCCATTGCAGAATGGTGAGGCAGGGTTATGAGCCCGGGGACTGCATGGTTGAGATGCCTGACGGATCCTTTAAGCCTGCGTGCAAGGGAACGCTTAGAAGGGAGGGTGATGTCTGGTGTAGGCTCATCAGGGCAGCCCACCTTTCAAGGCCCGAGGATTACTTTAGCATCTACCAGAGCGGCTGCAACCACGGCTGCCTGAAATGCCACTCTTGGGATTTCTCTCGGAAGTATAGTGGGTTCTGGGCTTCGACCGACGAGCTTGCCGAGATGGCGGCGGAGTATGAGGGGGTTGTGACTGTTTGGGAGCCGAGGGAAAGGGCGACAATGTTTCACGCAACAGACCTCTGCCACCACTGTGGCATGTGCATCGTCTACGGTGTGAGGGGGAGGCTCTGTCCGAGGAAGCTTAGGAGGGAGCAGGTTATCCTGAGCCCCCAAGGCTATGGCCCGGCGAGGAACATAGTCTCCTTTACGGGCGGGGACGTCGTCTGCCAGGCAGGGTTCTACGCGGAGGCGGCCGAGAAGATCAAGAGGGAGTGTTCTAACATGTGGGTTCTCATTGAGACAAATGGCTACGGGCTCACCCCGGAGAACCTTGACGTGCTGGCTTCGGGTGGTGTTGACTCCTTCTGGCTTGACATCAAGGCTTACGACGAGGACGTTTATAGGCGCCTCTGCGGCACCACAAACAAGTGGATACTCAAGGCGCCAGAGCTAATAGTTGACATGGGCTTCGTCCTCGAAGTTTTAACACTCTACATTCCGGGCTGGGTCGAGAGAGAGCAGATAGTCAGGGTAGCCGAGCTTCTACACGACGTCGACCCGGAGATACCATTCACCATTCTGGCGTTTTTCCCAGCCTACAAGCTCACTAACGTTAGAAGCCCAAACCTAATGGAGATGGTCAGCACCTATCTCGCAGTTAAAGATGCCGGGCTGAGGAATGTCAAGCTCGGAAACTGCCACGTCTTCGCCAAAAGTCAGAGGGACTGGGACACATTAATAGCAATAGTTGGCCAGGAGACTATAAGTTGATGATCCTTCCCGAAGACGAGAAAGGCTTGTCGACTTCCATCACGGCAAGCACATCCAAGCAGGTGAAGAGGTTGCTTCCCCTTGCATGGAACCCGAAGACGTTTCTTTTTTGCCTTCCCAAGAGGCTCCTTGAAATCCCAGCACACCCCTCTCAACTTTTCCATCCCACTTAATCACCTCTCACTAAGCTAAGCTTCTCGTTCAAACGGTTAAAAATACCCTTCCTAATACCAGTTCCGTCGAGCAGTTCAAAGCTTTGATGCGCCACTTAAAGGGGGGGAGCTAAGGAAAAGTGGTTGGGACGTTTCAGACTTTCGTTTGAGCCTTTAAAGGGTGAAGGTCGTCCCCACCACTGAGACCACCGTTATTTCCGGCATGTCGTGCAGTAGGCGAGAGGTGAACTTTACACCACTGCAGTGGAGGGGAGATATTATATCTGGGCTCACATCCTTCAGCGTTTTTATTACTTTGGCGATGCGGTTCTGGGAGGCGTTGCCCATGTGCAGCCCGCCTATGACCGCGTAAACCTTGCTCCCCGAGAGGCGTTGTGCATCCCAGGTAGTATTTGCCACCCCCCTGTGGCAGCATCCTGTAAGGACAATTACTCCTTTACCTTCAACTTTAATGTACACCGACTTCTCATCCCTGAAAGCGTCAAACAGCATCTTATTTCCCCTCTCAACGTAGAGCCCAGAAGACAACTCGTCCGGGTAGCGCACGGGTATCTCTCCACTCGCCCACACCCCGGATGCAAGGTTTACAGGGCCGGATGACTCCACGATCTCTAACCTCTTTACCTGGGCGACCCGTTCAACCTGCTCCCTGCTCAAGGACGGTAGCCTCGCAGCCCTACCATTTCTCACCAGCTTCTCCATTTCTTCCCTACTGACGCTGAGGTTTTTTCCGGATAGCTCTCCTCTGAGGGCGTACTTCACACCGAAGACCTCTGGGTGGAGGATTACCTTGGAGCCGGGGCTCAGCTTCTCCATGACCTTGATTAGGGAGCCGAAGTGGTCGTAGTGTCCATGGGAGGTGACGACTGCCTCTATCGACGACGGGTTGATGTTGAGCTCCCTCATATTGTTGAGCACGGTCGCCTTCGGGCCGCAGGTGTCTAGAAGTATAGTGTGTTCCCCATCCTCCGCCTTGACCTGCATCAGCAGGGATAAGCCGTGCTCTCCGAGGCAGCCTGCAGCCCCAGCATGGGAAACGCGGCCCACGAATTTTTCGTCAACTGCAAGTATCGGGTTAACGGTGTTGTCCGCCAGAACGGTGATCCTAGCATCTTTCACTCCAAGGCCAAAGTCGACTTTCATTATTCCTCCTCCAGTAAGGAGACCCTGTGTGCTGCGCAGTATTAGTTTTCGTCCACGAACACCCTTCACCAAAAGAGTACTGGGCACGTCTACAACCCGCTGACGAGGAAAGTAATATCACCTCAAGGAGCAGTGCAGGTGAAGCCAGTGCCTCCAAAAATTCGTAAAAATCTTTGAAATACGGTGAGCATTGTTGATCCCATCAGCGGCCTTATCCAAATTAGGCCTGACTTTCACCAAGAACCGGGTGACGCTGGAGTGGCGTTCAGGCGTGCAGAGGCGAGGCGGCTTAAAGAAAAAAAGAGGGTTTCAAGATGAAAATGGGGGGTTAAGCTGGCGTTTTAGGTTTTCTTCTCGCCGATGCTACTGTGATGGCTGCAAGCACGACAGCCGCGGCTGCTCCCACCGTAAGTGATGAGGAAGTAGTCTGGTTCACAACTGCCAGCGCCACCATGTTTAGTGCTGCAAGTGTTTGGACGGTTGCAAGCAGCTCCTCGACTACCCTCCTGTTAATCATCTCGATTGTTTCGTTGAGAGTGTAAACCGGTATGTTGCTGATGGACTCGCGGTGTGCCAATATTTCGTCCATGTAGAAGTAGTCTGGGTGGAGGGTGTCTTTGCTGTAGTAGTTGAGGAGTTGATCCGCGTAGTGGGGTGAGTCCGGCTTGTTGCTCACGCCATACGGGAGGACGCTCAACGATGAGACGTTGTTGGGCTGGAGGTGGACGACCATTATGAAGGATGAGCCGCCAGTGCACCGCCACTCGCCTGTCTTCTCGTTGAAGGTGTACCAGCGCGGGTTAAGGCAGCCGAACGGCTCCCCGTCTGTCCCGCTCAGCCCAACCCTATGTTGCCCCCTGACCACGTAGTGCACGTTAGCCCAGTAGACGCTCACGTTCCCGTAAACTTGGAGCATGTAGTTGACCGTCTCGTTCAGCGTCTCAACAGCTTGTTCCTGCGTGAGGTTTCCAATGTAGTTTTCAAAGTCCCATATGGTTGCGTCCTTACCGTAAGTCTCCCTGCACTTGTCCATGAGCTTCTGCGCCCAGAGCTGGAATATTGTCGCGGCGGTCTGGTTCGTCATCCTCATGTCCCACGCCTTCAGCGCACCTATGGCTTCATTCAGCTCCTGGCTTCCTCCCGGAACGCTATCTGGCAGCTTGCCTATGCAGTCTCCCGCAAGGTGAGAGACTGAGACGTCGACAGCCATGCTGAGCATATCATCTATGGTAACATTATCGTTTGAGAGGAGCATGTTGTACAACATGTAGCCCCTCGTGTACCTGCTCATACCCCTGTAGCCGTCCCACCCCACCAGATACTTGGGGAAGGGGCCCTGCTCTGTGATGTTGTTGGGTTGGGTTGTTATGTTCCATGCCGGTATGTTGCAGTTCTGCATCCACCCGCTTTCGGGGTTCTCCTGCTGTGGTAGCTCGCTGAAGGGGATCACGGGCCCCCAGTCTGTTTCGGGAATCCATCCGGGGACCGCTGCAGACCAGTTGAATGTGTCGTTTCTCCGCGGACACACGCCATTCCACACGTAGAATATGTTTCCGTGGACGTCGGCGTACATGACGTTGAATATGGCTGTTCCAAGCAGCGACCACGCCTCCTTAAACTGGGTAAGGTTTTGGGCGGTATTCACACGGTACCACTGCTCGAAGCCCACCACACTCTTGCTTGTGCTGTAGTTTACTGCCAGCGCCCAGTGGTCTGTCTCGTTTATTGTGAGTAGGACGCCGTGGTGAGTGTAGCTTACGGGCAACTTATAGTATATGACGCCAATCCCGCTGATCTTCACCGGCACCGTTATGGTCTTCTTCTCTATCGGGTGCCAAGTCCCATTGTAAAGGTACATTGTGTTGTCCTCATTGAGGCGCTCTATCCACACGTCGCCCACGTCAACTTGGTTTACCGTTTCGCTCCATGCAATATACTCGTTGTGGCCCATCCCTATGAATGGTAGCCCGAAGAATATGGCGCCCATCACGTTCAACTCCGGCAAGCCGTCGTGGGCTGGAGCCATGATGTGTGCTTCATACCACTGGAGAACCCCATCCCATGGAAGGTGCGGATCCATTCCGTACATTGGGTATCCAGTGGCTGAGCGGCTTCCGTTAACCGCCCACTGATTGCTGCCGAGTGTCCCACCGTAAAGAGTGGGAGACGCCCCTACAATAGTGGAGAACAAGCCTGCATCCGACTGGTATTGCTCAAGGTACTTTTCAACCCCCATGGACTTTATGGCTTTCTCGGCACTCATCCACTCTCTCAGCACGCCGCTGGAGAAGAGTAGGTTTATTAGTTTACCCATGGAGCCGACGTGGATTGAAGTGACAGGGGCGTTTTCCTTTATCCATGATGGCAGACTACCCCAGTGAGTGTAGATGTAGTAGTTTATTCCTGCTGCGAATGGTTCGATCATGACTCGCCTTATCGTGTCATTAATGGCTACGTAGTCTTCTTCGCTCGCCGGAACCCAGAGCATCCTGAGTAGTACATCGCTCTCCAAGTTGCTCAGCCCAGGGTACCACGTGTTGTTGTGCCCGGAGGGGCCGAAGGTCTTTGAAAGCGTCCCCGTGGCTGTGAGGTAGTTCAGCATTATGGTCTCGATGGCGTCTTCCGCCTGAGCGTAGCCAAAGCCGAAGAAGACAGCTTGCTGGCTACTGCCGTTAATGTGGGGGATTCCGAACTCATCTCTTATAATTGTCACCACATCGCCGTTAAAGCAGATCTTAACAGACTTAACAGCGCTAGAGGATCTGGAGTTTTCAGCGAGCCCAACGGTAAGCGAGGAAGAAGCGGTGCAGTTCAGAGTTGAAGCACTTAAGGCCAGAAGGAATACTGCTATGAGCAAGGCGGAGCAAACGATTTTTCTACTCCGCATGACTTCCTTCCACCCTCCCTCTTGTCTCTCTCCTCCAAAAGGGGAGGATTTAAGCCACGTTACTTAAAATCTTACTTAATAATTTTTCCCCTTTTCGCAGGCCTTCCACTTTATTTTTTACTCTTTCATTTCTCTCGTTTCTTCCTCGCCTCCTCCATGTTCAGCCTTCGGAATCGTAAGTGCAACATGGAGGAAAGAGTCCAGAATTAATTCACTTTTATAATTTGACTTCCTAGGATTTTAGCCCATCAATCTACATGGAAGCCGTGTCATGAAGAATAAATAAGAGAAAACGAAAAATAAATAAGAGAAAAAATGGCAGAGATATTTTTAAACGGAGAAGGGAAGGGAGGTTGAGTAGGTTGACCGAGAAGGCGAGTAAGAAGGCTAAAGGGGCGAAGGTGGCGGAGAGAGCGGGCGAAGGGGCTGAGGGTGTTAAGGAGATAAGGGGTGAAGTTGCGGCCGCGCCGAAGTTCAAGCAGCCGTGGGATGGGCTACTGTCATTTTTCACGGTTTTCATTTGGGCTTACCTTGTGTTGCAAGTCTTCATCCACCCAGTGTGGGGCGTCGCCACCAAGATGGTTAGGATGAACGCGTTCATAGCATCCATGCCCGGTATGGCGATGGGCAACGCTGAACTTGGTCTCCTCCTCTCACTTAGCAACGCTTTGAATATGGAACTGTACCCGCTGGGCTACATCGTGGACTGGGTTCCCTACTTTATATTTTGCATCGTGTGGTTTGTGACGATAACGGTCCTAGCGAGGCCCTTCACACCTTCACGCGCGAAGCAGCCTCAGACGGGGATCATGGTGACCGCTCTTTCAATGATACTCGCCTTTGTAACATGGTACATTCTGGCGATGGTCCTCCACTGGAAGGGTTACGAGATGATTATACTCGCCACATGCTGCTTCTTAGTCTTCCCGATATGGGCTACGCTTTTCCACTACTGGCCGTTCGTCCCAAAGAAGCCCAACGTGCACCCGGCGGTTAGAGGAGCAGTGTATGCTTTTATATCATGGATTCTGGCATTCATCATACGTGGAGTAGTCACTTTCCTGATTTGGTCTAACCCCGTAGCAACGGCATTTACTCAGTACCTCTACGGAGTACCGATGGTAACCCTGACCCCGACCGAGCCCTACGACTTCTACAACTCGCTACTGTTATGCATAATCGTCGGAGCAGTTGCCATGAGCGTGATCTCCCCGTTCCCAAGCATACCGCAGCCCAAGCGTGGACTATTAAACTTAGGGTTAGCGATCCTAGCTGGGGTTGCAATGTGGGGCATACTCACAGCAGTCATAGGACAGTCCTCGCAGACAGTCCTCCTCACAGCCGGCAGTGTCCCCTACCTTTTCACGTTCCCCTACGTGAACCATGGAGCCATCGCAGCCTACATGGCCTTCCCGCTGGTGACGCTACTAGCGGGACAGTTAACCTTTGGAATGTGGCCTTGGTCAAGGTGGGGCATGAAGGGAAGCATAGCCCTCGTTGTCGTCTCGTTCGTGGTCGGGACAATACTCTACTACATCTTCATGGTTAACCCAGGGATGGCAGTCATATTCACGGGAGCCAACCTCCTGCTGCCAGTAAGCGGGCTAGAAACCGTTTACATGTTCTATCTCGGAATAGGGCTCATGCTTTCATCGACGGGCGCCATCTGGAACGCATTAGTCTACTGCCTATACTTTGAGGGCGTTGCAGAGTTCCTAGGACGCGCAGTAATGTTCGCCTGGATGCTGACAGTACTCATCTTCTTCATGCTGGCATACGAAGCATTCGAGCACTGGCCATGGAGATAGCCCCTAAGCCCCCATTTTTTTCTCACCCATTTTTTGCACACATTTTTGTCACATATTTCTTCCGTCATCAACGGTTTCACTAAGTTGTAAGTTGTAGTAAGCATCGATGAAGGGGCTGCACAACCAAAGAGGGCTCATAGGAGCTACAACAAAAACCATTGATAATATTCGATATTTCGAGAGCGGGTTCACCCTGACAGGGGAAGGTTGACGATTCGGAGCCCTAAGAGCTGCGTGAGACCCTACCAAAGACTACGTAGCTCAAAACCAGGAAGTGGGGTAACACCTTCCCCTACTTAAACACTCCTGAGGATTTGTAATAAAAAGTAATAAAAACACACTGACGGTCAGTGGTGAATAGCCTTAGCCCCCCTTCCAAGTTACACGGGGTTGACCGAGAAACAGTAGAGCGTGGGTTACGGGTGCTCGATGGAGCGGAGGTTTATCTAGAGGCTTTAACTGTTGCCCAGCTCAGCAGTACTGGGTGTTTGAATTCGCTTGGGTTCTCTTATCTCGCCTGCTGCGTGTATGCAGCCGCCAGCGTAGGGGCAGACGACTCCTCCGTCATCCGGCTCCCGGGTTTTCAGGCTATTTTTATTTCCGTTACGCTTCCTTTTTCCGTCAGCTTTGACCACTCAATCGTGACTTCTCTTCCAGAGTGCTTCTGTATTATAGCTGCTGCAACCATTGCCGCGGGGCAGGTTCCCTTGGGTTGCGTCACAGTGTGGGCTCTTTTAGCCATGATGCAATCGTCAACCACGAAAAGGTAGGTGTCCTCGTCCTTCCTTTCAAAGTGTGCGAGAAGAAAGGACTTTTCCAGGAGCTGGAGAAACTCCGACAGAGCCTCATCAAGGTTTCCTCCTTTTATGGGCTCTATCCCCAGCTTCTTAACATTCATCATGCTTTCCTGCACCATAGGGAATACGTAGTCTCTGAGCCCCTCACGCCCAACGAGCTCTGTTATTTTTTCTTGGAGGGAGAATAGCGCAGCGTGATATAGTCCCCCTATTATTGCTCCGAACTCTCGCGGCATCATGAGGTTAAACATCCTCTTCTTTAAGTTCGTCTCAACCACCTCCTTTCTCGGTGATTTTTAGCGTGAAGTCCAGAAGGAGGCTAGATGCCTCAACCAAGCTGTTCATGTCGTACTTCTCCGTTCTGGGCAGGAAATTCATAAGGCAGAGCCTGCCCTTAACGAGCACTACTATCCATTTTTCTTTTCCTCCAAAGATGACCGTCTCCACTCTGCCCCCACCCACCTCTTCCGACAACTTGTTGGCGAAGCTCGCTATCATCGCCGCCACTGTCGCCATCTTCTTCATAGACATGAACCATGTCGGTAGGAGGGAGAAGAGAACCCTACCCTCTTCAAGGTCGTAGAGGACAACTCCTTCCAGCCCGGCTCGCGAGAAGAAAACGCGTATGGCGGTCTCCACGAATGGCCTAGAAATAATGTCTCTCAGGTATGAGTGGATCCCCTCGAAGGCCTTCAGGTTGCCGTCCCAGCTCCTAAGCGTCTCCCCGTACTCTGCCATGAACTTTTCTAGAACATCTTCTAGGATGAGCTTGACGATGACCCCCGGTAGCTTCTCCGACGAAAAGGCGACGGCACAAATCCCCTTGTCATTGGCCACGCAATAAATTTTTCCATCCTTAAAGTCGAGGCCTTCAAGCTCCGAGCCGAGGGTATCCCTGCCGAGAGCCATTATGGCGGACATTAACCCACCAACAATTTGGGAGGGCCATGTATCGGTTGCCGAAGCTAGGCAAACGCCGCTACTACCTATAACTAATATGTCCTGAATAGGGTTACGGTCAAGCTGAGGCACAAAGATCCTCCTTCAGGAACTTCACCGATAACGGTGAAGGAAGAGAGTTATTTAAAAGTTATTATCCATGTTTATTCCTGCCAGTTTCGCGGCGTTCTTCATTTTCTCTTTGAACTTCGCTTGCCTTGATATCATTATTTTCTGTGTTTGGGGTGAGCCTGCTCCGTGGAGCGACTCGACGAGGTATCCTGTGCTCATGGTTAGGTTCTCTATCAGCCTCACAGCCCTCATCCTGTGCTCTGCGGGGTATTCGGCGTTGCCCTGCATGTACTTCGCCACATACTTACCGACCTTCTCGCTTCTAAGGTCCCTCTCGCTCGGCATCGTCGCAACTATTCCCCCTGCTATGTCCTGGGCCAGCCTAGCCATCTCGTATGGTGCACGAGTCACGTTGAGCTTGCACACGTTGGCGAGCAGGGGCTCGGGCCTGTAGGCGCCCGAGGGTGTTACGTACCCCTCGTAGCTACAAGCTAGGGCGCAGGAGTAGAGGGTTTCGTTCATGTGGGTCATCTCCACGAGCTTGTCCCTCACATGCGAGGCGTCAAGGATGCCGTTGTAGAGGGCTGCTAGGGCGCTTGCGCCTATGAGCACGTCTCCCATCCCAGCCTTGCAGCCGCCATAGTTCTGCCTATGGTACGAGGAGAAGGTCTCCACGACCAGCCCTGTGAACTCCGTCTCGCCGCACATGAAAACTCTCTCCCACGGGACGAAGACGTCGTCGAAAATGGTTAACGTTTCATGTCCGCTCGAGCTGTACATGTAGTTGCCTATGTCCATCCAGTCCTCCATCACTCTCCTGTAGTCACCCATCTGCCTGCCCACGACGAGGGTGACCCCCTCAGCGTCGGTCGGGACGGCGAACGCCACCGCGTAGTCTGCGTCCTTCTCGTCCATCGCCCTCGTCGGGAGAACGATTATCTCGTGGGAGTGGACGCAGCCCGTCGTGTGCGCCTTCGCCCCCCTCACCACTATCCCGTCCTCCCGCCGCTCAACAACTCTCACGTACATGTCCGGGTCGCGCTGCTCATGCGGCCTCAGGCTCCTGTCCCCCTTAACGTCGGTCATGGCGCCCGCACACATCAAGTCGTTCCCCTGAACGTACTTCAAGTATTTCTTCAACTGCTCATGGTAGCTTGTACCATGCTTAGCATCTATCTCGTAGGTTGTTATGTAGAGGGCGTTGAGCGCATCCCAGCCCACACACCGCTGAATGCACGTCCCAGTCCTCTCACATAGAACCCTCAGCAGCTTAACCTTGCAGACGAGGTCGTGTGCGTTCTGGTGGATGTGGGTGAACCTGTTAACCGTCTCTCCGGTCAGGTGGGACTTTGCCGTCGCAAGCCATTTGTAGGCATCCTCGTGAGCCAAGTTGTAGGTCTCAGCCACGGCGTTGAGGGATGGCCCAAGCAGCGGGTGCTCCGTCGGGTCAGCGATCTCCTCACCCAAAGCGAAAACCTTCACCCGCCTCCCCTTCAAGCTCCTAACATACTCCTCGCCAGTCATCAAAACCATGCAAACCCCTCCAGCATCTTACAACAACCAAGAAGAACAGCTAATTAACCTTATCGGAAACAAGGTGCAACACGTTTAAAAGGAGGCTCTCTCTGGTTCCTCATGTAGCGTGGTGGGTGGGCCTGTGCCTTTCCTCCCATGGCGCCTCTTCCACTCCTGGAGCTGCCTGATGTGCGGCGAGTGTTGCGAAAAGTTCGACGTAAGCCTCACACCCCCAGAAGCCTCCCTACTAGTGAGGGAGTACGGAGAAAAGGTGGTCGAGAAGAGGGGGAGAAAAATCTACTTGAGGCGCGTCGGCGGAAAATGCGTCTTCCAAGATAGAGTAGCGTGTAGCATCCAAACCATTAAGCCCTCAGCCTGCAAGCTTTGGCCCTTCAAGGTCTCAAGCTACCCTCTCAGACTGGAAGACAGGCACATGGCGGAGTACACATTCGCCGGCACGAAGCTATACGTCTACGTGAACGTCTTCTGCCGCGGACTAAACAAGGGGACACCTATATGGGCGGTCATACCTGAAGCGGTAGCAATCCACTTCGGACTAACAGACAAGCAGACGCTCACAACCTCACAGGTACCCAAAGCAATCGAAACCAAGCCAACAATAACAAAAACGGTGACAGCCAAAAGAGCGGCAAAAAGAAAGTAAGAAGCCAACCACACCACCAGACCCCCAATCCAAACAACTTGAGACGCTGAAAAGGAGCCGCCCAGGACGGCCAAGGCATCCTAGAGGAGTCAGCATGGTAGACAATGGATAAGACACACCTAATAATTTGGGGAAAAATCAGTATTCATAGCAAATACTTCAAAAAACTAACAGTTTTGTCATAATATTTTTAAAAGTTCCCCTTCAATATATGGAACCCAAGAAGAAAATGAGGATCAGGAGCATGGAGAGAAAGGCGAAAACAACCCTGGCAGTGCTTACTGCAACCCTCATCATACTCACCATACTCGCCCCACTTGTAACACAACAACCCACACCAGCCGCACTAGCCACACCCACACAAGCAACCACAACAAACAAGCAGTCAACCACACCCCCACAAGATGCTCCGCCGTGGTGGGATGTCGCCTTCGGGTTCCGCATACCCGTTAACGTGACCAACAACGCGGGCGTAAACGCGGCGATACCTGTGGACGTCTACGTAGACTTCGCTGGGCTTGGGGTGAGCTGCTACAATGGCAGCATAAGGGTCCAGTGGTGGAATGGCTCCTCTTGGCTGCCCGAGCCCGGAATACCGTACCAGTTGTGGAACGAGACCTACAGCGGGGGGAAGATCGCGTCCGCGACGATAACATTCCACGCCAACCTCACAGCATACCAGACGGCAACATACCACATATACTTCGACGACACGTCAGGCACGCCACCACAATTCACACCACAAGTCCAAGCCAACGACACAGGAAACACGATAACGGTGGAAGGGGCAAACTACAAAGCATACATAGACAAGACGGCTAACGGAGGAAAAATATTTGAGTGCTACAACAGCTTCTACGAAGGCAACTGGAGCACACCACCATTCCACAACAACCCAACATTTGCTAGTGGCAAAAATGATAGGTTCAAGTGGATTATAGAGGGAGGGCCATTTTGTGGACCGAGTGTATCCTCTGGCTCCTTGTTCGTCGCAATAACAGCGTGCGCGAACTTCACTCGTCAAGGACCTAGGGGACCACAGATAACCAGTAATTACGTTAATGTTACTTACAGGTTCTTCGAGTGGGGGTGGATATGTGAAACGACCACGTTCTTCGCGGAGTCACGAGACCTCAACTATTACAGGTGCTGCGGCTACTCCTTCGACCCCCAAATAATGCCGAAGCTGTTTTATGAGGGCTGCAGTGACCCATTAACTATGACCATTGGTTCTTCCTATAATTTGGGAGGGGCGGGCTGGTTCTGCACGTTTAGTGACGTCTTTGGTCCTGCAGCTGGCATAGTGGACGTCGGGCCCCTGCGTTATAACATTACGAGCCCCCCGTTGTTAAGCTGGCAGTTTGTGGTGAACTATGGGAGTAGCTCAGAGGACTGGTACAGAACAACTGCCACCTTAACGGTTAACCCCGGAGACTGGATAAGTGAACGCTACGCCTTCTACATCTGGAACGGAACCCAGGGTTACAGCCAGTTTGAGAGCTTCGCCGAGGCAGTGAAGAGGAAGTCCGTGTCCGTCGGCGGCGTTGAGGAAAGGTTCTTCAGCTTGAGGGTCTACGTCGAAGACCTCAACGGCCAATCTCTTGGCGGCGCCCTGGTGAAAATAATGAACAACACGGGACACGAGCTCGTTAGTGGGTTGACAAGCCAGGACGGGTGGGCCTCATTCTACCTCTACGAGGGCAACTACAATGTCTGCGCCAGCTGGAACGAAACGCATGAAGGCATAACATACCAGACGTACACTAATGATAGCGTGGCAATCAGCTTGAGCAGCGACGCGCAACTAACCGTCGTAGTGGAAGTGGTAAACCTCATGTGCCACACCATCTACCCGTGGGGCAGCCCCCTACCCTACGTCAACGTCACAGTTGAGAACGAAAGCGGAAGCCTTTTCACGTCGGGGATCACAGATAGTAGTGGCGAGGTTCGGTTCCGCCTACCAACAGGCAACTACACCATATACCTGTACGAGGGCGGCCAGCTGCGCCAGGTAAACGACTCAAACAGCATCCAAATAACTCTCTCAACAGGCAACACACCATACAATGCCACACTCAACTGCACAACATACTCACAGTCTTCACCCCTAACTAAAACGTGTATAAATATTACTAATGGCACTTCGTTGTCGTTTACTTGGACTCCTTACGACGTTTTCCTCTATGTCAGGTGGCAGTACGAGAATGGGTCTGACGTGGATCGTTCAGAAGATGAGAGCCGCTACCTGCAGTATAGGGTTGTGGGCTCTTCAGGGGTGGTTTTAGACTGGACGAACCTAACGCAGCACAGCAATGAAGGGATATATTACATAGCTAATCTTACTGGTTTGCTCTATGGCGGCGCAACGTATACCGTTGAGTTTAGGGCTGGTGGCGAGGGGTTTGAGGCCGTTGCGGGAAGCGTCGCCATCATCGTTCATCCGGTTATACTGAGCGATTCTAACGTTGATGTTTCGCGTTTGGGGACTTACTACTGGAACCAGGAAGATGTTCCGGTGTGGGTTCGCGTCTACGATAACTATAATAATCGCGCGGTTGTTGGTGCGAGCGTCACGTGGTCTGTTGAGAAGTTCGGCAGCTTCCCGCTGGTTGATGATGATAGTGACGGGAACTATACGGGCAGCATACCTAGGGGTCTTCTGCCCCAGGGCAGCCACACGGTGACTTTCAGGGTGGAGTGTGAAAACTATACTGCTTACAGTAAGGACAGGGTGATTGTTATCTCGCCGAGGCCGCTGTCTCTGGAGTTTAAGCCTGCCTACGACGTGGTCTTCGGGGACAGCTTCACCCTTTACGCCATCTGCAGGGATAACCTTACGGGCGAGCTGTTACCGTCAAATGTCAGAGTCTACTACTCGATTGAGGGGACTGGGTTCTTCGGCGTCCTCGAGGATGGTGACGGGGACGGAAACTACACGGGCACCTTCGACACCTCACTCCTCCCGTCAGGTATAAGTTATAGCATTAGACTCAACGCCGTCCTAGAGAACTATGCTTCAGTAGAGAAGACGATTTACCTATTAGTTAAGCCTGTTCCGATGAGCATTCAGGACGTACGCGTTTCGGAGACGCAGTGGATGGATGAGCTCAACCTGACGGTTACGGTCTGGAACGCACATAGCAGCGTTCCAGTTACGGACGCCGTAGTGAACTGCACAATAAAGAGGGGTGAAGCTGTGGTGTTTGAGGGGCAACTCAACCACTCAGGCAATGGGGTCTACACGCTCAGCGTCGACACGCTCAGCATGAATATGCTTCCTGGCAAGTACACTGTGGTGTTCTACGCCTTCAAGGAGGACTACCAAGCTCAGCCCATGCAGGTCGAGTTTAGCATACAGCCCGTCGCGACTACAGTTATGCCGACGAGCTTCATGATTCTAGGCGGCTTCACTCCATACCTCGTCCTGTCCGGGGGCTACGGTGAGGTTGAGAACGGCGTCCCCTTCGTTGTCCTCGTTTTCGAGTACAGGGACGCGTACGGTAACCCTGTCCCTGGGGCTGCTGTCACCGCCAACGGCGCCCCGCTCACATACATGGGAGGCGGGAGGTACATCTTGGTGGTTCCGACTTCCATTAGCCCGTCCACGATACCCATCGTGGTGACCGCCTCGGCCGAGAACTACGAGGCCGCCCAGACGTTCCAGGTGCTGACAGTCAAGGAGAGGAGCGTCACCATACCCGGGCTCAACACAAGAATACCCTTGACGATGTTCGTGGTGTTGAGCTTGGCTGTGGTCATGCCTCCTGCCAGCCTCGCAGGGTACGTTTACGTGAGGAGGCTGAGGACGCCGCCCATCATAAGGAAGATTGACAGGCTGATTGAGGCCATAGAGAAGGGCGAGCCCTTCGAGGTTGAGAAGCCGATGTCGAGGATGGACATGATTAAGGGCCTCCTCTGGGAGGAGATGGCGCTCATAGGTGTCGAGCCCAGGGTTGCTGCTTACGTGCCAGCCGAGATCGCAGACAAGCTGGTTCCACTGCTGGTGGAAAGCGGGATGAGCGAGGATGCGGCGGTTACCCTCCTAGGTGAGCTTAGGGTTAGCTCACCAGCCGAAAGGGAGAAGCTCCTAGCGAGTGTCGGTGTCCCACCCGACATAAGCGCTATAATACTGAAGGAGCTGGAGGCAGAAGAAGAGCAAAAGTGAACCCCCTAATTTTTTAAGGATTCCCGTAAAAGTTCGCCCTGAGTATGTAAGCTTCAAGGTTGCCGTGTTTCTCCATCTTCATGGGGGGTTTAGGTGTCTTCTGGGCGCTTCGCTAGCTACGTTGAAGACGTGAGGAAGGTCGTGCTCGACTTCTTCATTTCAGCAGTCGAGTTCATGGATCACTTCATTCCGCCGGGCACAGTTGTCCAGGGAGAAGTGGTTCAAAATCTTACTGAGCGGCTGAAGCAGTGGAACATCATGGATGAGGCATTGCTGCTGGCTAAGGACTACTTTCAACTGGTACATGATACCTGCGTCATTCTCAGCCGCCTGTTATCGCTTCTTGAAGGAGCCGCGTCCGACCCCCGGCCTCGCCTCACCATGGATCCTGAGTCCGCCAAGCTCTTCCTTAGGGGACTCATGGACGAGGCGACTTTAAGGTTTGACGAGCTTGTGAACATGGTCTGGGAGCGGGCGGTGAGGCTCTCCAGCACCATGGCACCCATAAGTGGGGGGGTCGCCGTCAGGATTAAAGATGAGGTTATCAGGGAGATCAGAGAATGGGTCGGGAAGGCAAGTATTGTGATTGACGCTTACAGTAGAGCTATCAAGGCAGGAGGCGAGGACGAGCTCGTAGAGGCGGTTCTCGTAATGCTGTCTGGCCTAAGGCTTCTCCTAGAGGGACTGAAGCGGATCAGCTCATTATTCAGGCTAGAACCCGACCCAACCGAGCTCCCACTAGACAAGCTCCAAGAAATAATTAGCGCCGTGAGCCTTACTCTACCGGAGGTCAAGCGGGGGCTTGAGGCGCGTCTCAACATACACCAGTACGTCGTCAGCACGCTTTTCCACATGTTAAGAGTACTTCACGGGTCTGAGAAGGCCTCTGAGCTCCTAAACTGGCTTATACGTGAATCCGCCCAGTCTAGGGGGTGGAAGGCCGCTCAATCATTGTTGCCTGAAGACGTAAACCTTGAGGAGCTCAGGGTGGGGCTCGTGATAGCGAGGACGAACCTCGAGGACTCCCTAAGAGAGCTCGACCACTTCAAACGCGTAACTGAAATGCTCTCGATTCTCTTAAACTCCGTGGACTTTCCACTACTCAGAAACCTCTGCGAAAGGGAGAAAGAGGTTGTAAGCCGCGTCGAGTCCTTTATCAGGCAAGCGCTGATGATAGTTAGGGACGCCAGCATCAAGGTCTACATGGCAATGGAGGAGCTTAAGCTTTTAAGAGGCTCCGGGTAGCCTAGCTCGCTAAGTTGTGTAGCTGTCCCTCGCCTCATCCCCCCTCCTGGCGCCATTGCCCTCGATGGTTCTAGCTATGAACTCCGCCACGAACTCCGGGTTCTCCCTGAACATGGCGACGATCGTCTTTCTCAATAGCTCATCGTCTGGGAGCGGGTCGACGAGCATCTTCTCTATCCCAGCCAGTAGAACGAACTCGGCGTACTCGGAGTCATCCTTGAACGTCTCCCCCAGAACAACGTCCACTATTCTCTTGAGAGCCATAAGCCTTTTGTAAACCTCCTCGGACACCTCAACAGAAACCATACCAACACCAAGAAACAGTAAAACCCGCCACCTATCTAATAAACCTCTCGAAGCCTCCGGCGGAGCCACAGTCTAGGGCACTTTACTCCACCGGCATCAGCCTTGCCTTGACGTACCCCTCAGTCTCGCCCATGGTCAAAACGTAAATTCTCGTTGGAGGATTTACGCCTTGGATTAGCGTTACGCTGTTAACGCTTTCCAGCTTGAAGTGTGCGTCCGACATGTGGAACAGTGCTTCTCTGCACAACTGCCCATGCTTGGCTACTAGTATCAGTGTGTACCCCCTCGACCTAGAAGCGGCAACCACCCTGCTGATCATCCTGACGGCCGCGTCGGCCCCGTAAACATGCTCCAATGTGTCCGTTCCTATGAACATTATGAGATCCTTTGAAGAGTGTTCTTTAGAGATGGAATCGGCGATGCCAAGCAGCCTTTCAGCGTCCTTGACAGGGTCTTCTCCCTCGACTAAGTAGGCGTTTTCGCCTCCTTTTCCCGCAAACTCAATGGTGTGGATAAAGTTCTCCAAGTTTTTCTCCTTGAAGAAGGGCTTAAAGGAATTCTCTACATCAAAGTGGGAGAACCCGGTGGAAGGTACAAATACTGCCGGGCACCCCTGCATCACGGCGTTAAGCACTGGTAGTATTACAATCCACCTGTAGTATACACCCACGCCGACGCTGACGTCAAGGACGATTACTCCCCCCCTCCTTAGTCCTCCACCCAGCACCTCATCCAGCTCATCAATGTTAGTCGGGATGACTCTCCCACTTATCTTCTTGACGGGCGGTGGGCTAGCCTTCTCACCCAGCTCGTAATGGCGTGGCTCAATAAGCCTGAACAAACCGTCCTTAAGCGTGAAGCACCTCACAGGGAACGCTATCCTCTCCCCTCTAACCTTCTCGAAAACAGCTTCCCTGAGGAAAAACCCTCCAACCAGCCTCCAGCGCAGAACAACCACTCCATCCACAACATAGTCCAGCGGCGTGCCTCCAGAGGTCTCAGCCACGAAGACCACGCTTGACCTGGTTGCCTCAGCCATTTCAAGCAACAGCTTCTCCAACTGAATGTCCTCGTAAGGCATGTTCAGGACGAACTTCAAAGCATCCAAGCTGTCGATCACAACAATCCTCGGCTCTCCACCATCTTTAAGCTTAAAATAAACTGCCTCAACGAATTCGGGAGCACTGGCATACTTCAGGGGGAGCCTCCCCTCAACCGGGGGAATTCTCGGAGACCTCGCATCAACAAAGTTCTCGTCGCCAAGGAACCCCCTAGCCCAAGGAAAATGCCTGTAGAAGGACTCCTGGGAGAGTCTAGTCGACACGTAAACCGGAGTGCCACCGGAAAACTCTTCAAGAACGGATAGAGCGAAAGAAGTTTTCCCGCTCCCAGCCATCCCCTTCACAAGTAGGGAGCCACCATATTCAATCAGACTCTTAATTTCATCTGGGACGCGCCTACAGTAAGCCACGGAACTCACCACAGAGGAGAAGCAACATAAAGAGCTTACTTGAAACTAGTGTAAAAGGGACTTTAATTTTTTTTGCACGCAAGTAAAAGGAAACAGAAGACTACCGTCTGGATCCATAACATCTATAAGTGTTGAAGTGCACTTTTTAATTAAAAAATGGAGGAGACGGAGTGGTGAGGACTGACGAGAGCTACGAGAAGCTGATGTTCGACTACGTGAAAAACATATGCGAGGAGTTTGGTCCGCGCGAGCACTGCTCCCCAGCCGAAGTTGAAGCACTGAAGAAGACTGGCAAAATCTTGGAGGAGTACTGTGACTCTGTTGAGGTTGAGGAGTACGAGTGCCATCCTCGTGGGTTCTTGGGGTATATAAGGTGGTTCATATGGTTCTATGTTGCCGCCCTGCTCCTCTACTGGACAGACTGGGCTTGGTGGCTTGGCGTGAATCCCGCCTCCCTCTGGTTCCTGTCGATTCTCGGAGCCGCCATGATCGCCTTCGCCTTTACGGTGCTCTTCCTCCAGCTAATGTACTTGGCAGAGTTCGTGGACCCGGTCTTCCCGAAGAAACGTTCCCTTAACGTGGTTGGAAAGTTGAAACCTGAGGGGAAGGCTGAACGCCTCGTAATACTTGGGGGGCACGTAGACTCGGCATACGAGTTCACTCTATCAAGCAAGTTTGGGCGAGGGTCATACGTCATAATGGTTGCGGGAATCGTTGCGTCAGCCTCTCTGATGGTGATGGCAGCCCTAAAGTTCATAGGCGTCCTGCTGATGGGCTACCCTGCCCCCTCCTGGCCGACGCCAATACCTGCCCTAAACACCATAATCTACCAGTTTTCATCGGTGCTGAAGGCGGCTTTCGGCGCGTTTGACATTCAGCTTGTGCTCTGGCTGGTCGGGGCGGTCTTCGTCTTCCTCGTCTCCTACTTCTTCGTGAACACGCGGAGGCTAGCCCTAGGAGCTAACGACGACCTAGCGGGCGTGGCAGCTATAATAGGGGCGGCGAAGTACCTCTCACAGAACAGGCCTAAGAGAACCGAGGTCTGGATAGTGGCATTCGGGAACGAGGAGAGCATGAGGGGGTCAAAGAGGTTTGTCGAGAAGCACTACAGGGAGTTGGCTGAGAGGAGAGCATACACGGTGAACGTCGAGATGGTAGGGTGTGGAAGCCCGCTCGTCGCCTCAACAGCTGAGCCCATGTTCCTAGCCAAGCACTCCCCCGAAGTCTACGAGCTGCTAGCTGAAGCCGGAAAAGTCGCAGGTATACCCGTTAAGGTCGGAGCGATGCCTTTCGGTGGCACGGATTCAGCCAACTTCTCACGTAAGGGTCTTCCGGCAAGTGCCCTCCTTAGAATAGGAAAAGAGACCGAGTCACTGTGGCATACACCAAAGGACACGCTCGAAAACGTGGACGCAGGAAAAATAAGGGAAGCTTTAGAAGTGCTGCTCGAGTTCGTAAATCTAGTCGACAAGAAAAAGTAATTCCCCCATTTCTTTGTTAATTCCTCCCTTTTTGGGTGTCTTGTTTGAAGGTTTACATTGTTGCTGTAGGCGACGAGATTCTGTCTGGGCGTATTCTGGACTACAACACTCACTGGGTAACTAAACGCCTCTCAGGAATAGGGTTCACCATAGTCGGGGCCTCTGTTGTTCCAGACGACAAGGGCGAGATAGTCGACGCCGTGAAGAGAGCCCTGTCTAAAGCCGACTTGGTCGTTACGACGGGCGGGCTTGGTCCAACCCCAGGCGACATAACTCTTGAAGCTATAGCTGAGGCGCTGAACAGTAACCTCGTCCTCAATGAGGAGGCTCTCAGAATGGTTGAAAGGCGCTACAGGGACCTCTACGAGCTTGGACACGTCAAGGAGCCGGGGGCGAGAGGCGAAAGAGCAAAGATGGCGCTCCTCCCAGAAGGTGGGAGACCCGTCTTCAACGAGGTGGGCGTGGCGCCCGGAGTAGTAATCGAGAAGGAGGGCAAGCTCATCGTGTCACTACCAGGCGTCCCATCAGAGATGATGTACCTGCTAGAAAAAGTCATCCCACTCCTAGAGAAGCCCAAAGCACTGTACAGTAGCATCGAAGACTTCATCGATGAAGGAGACGAGTCACTAATAGCCTCCGCCCTTAGGGAGGTAATGGGCGAGCTCCCAGACGTATCCATAAAAACCTACCCCTCCGGGTTCTGTGGCAAAGTGAGAATGAAAGTGATAGCATCTACGAAGGCGGAAAGCAGGGAGAAAGCTGAGGAGAAACTCAGGAGAGCCATAAACCTCCTCAAAGAAAAGGTTGCGAAGCGTAGGGTAGAAGGTTCGCATACATAACAGGCCAATCTATGTGGGCGGCGTTGCTGGAAAGTTACGCTTCCACGCCGAAAAGCAGCCCCCACAAGGAACCCTAAGGCGAAGCTCGGAGCTACTCCAAAGGATTATCCGCACCATTTCGAGAAACCTTCTCCTGAACGGCAAGTCTCTTGCAACTGACATGTAAAACATGAACAGAAAAATAGCAACAATGACGTTTACGACGGTTACCCCTAAGCACAGGGGTATGTCCTCTAGAACAATGAATGGAATTAGGAGGAAAACTGTAATAATATACGTGGCCTCCGTGTAGCTGGCGGCCTTAAATGAGCTTCTGCCGCCATCTTCGGACTTAGTTGACAGGTATTCTAATGACGCCATTGATAAAGCTGCGGCGATGCCGGTAATCAACCACCATAGCAACAGTATGGGTTTCTTGAAGGGCGAGCGTGAACCGCAAGAGCCCTTATGAGTTCGACGAGCGCATTGTTCAAACACAAAATCATTGAGCTAACATACCTAACATTTCATCATCGATCAACCCGACAAGTAGTCCTCATGCTCATCCTCGTCTTCTACGAGCCCTTCGACTCCTCAACGTGCCCAGCCATCTCCCCGTATTTTGCCTTAGCACTACCATCCCTTCCCTCCATCAGCCTCGTTAAACGTCACCCCGAAAACCCTCACCATGAAGATATACGGTAGCACCCTCAGCATGCTCGGCTTCACCCCCGAGAAGTAAGACTCCTCCAAAAGCTGTAATGCCTGAACTCGTCCTCCGAAATTCGCCTCAGAAATATCTCTGTTGCGGGATCCCTCACACGCCGGGACAGCGCCTCATGTATTATGTGCTCCGTGATCTCTCTCCTAGCTTGAAGCATCACCCTCTCAAATTCTCCGCCAGCCATTATAACTCACCAACAACACTAAAGCAAAAACACCTCCTCTTAAACCTCCTCTTCATTCATACCGTAAACATCAACTTCTTAAATCAAGAAAACAAAAAATAAAACGAAAGATGAGAGCGAGGGAGCGTGGTTTAAATTGTCTATGAGGCCTCTCGGCGCATCGCTACTAGGAATTTTATACATCTTGGTGGGAGTAGCATGCCTAGTCCTCGGGGTTCTTGGCATCCTGTCCCTCGTAGGTGTCAGCGCAAACTTGTCTTCCGCTGTAACCCTACCGTTCCTGCTAGTGGAAAAGTACAACGTGTCCTCACACTTAGCAGTCCCGTTCGGCGTAACCCTGCTCCTAGTCCACTTAGTGGCGCACTCGGCAGCTTCGAATGTCGCTGGCAGCGCAGCCCTCTCATTCCTCCTCCTACCGGGAACAGTAATGGCGTTCACAGGGGGAGGACTCCTGAAGCTCTTCAACTGGGCGAGAAAGTCTGCCATAGCTTTTTCCGCGGCGGGAATAATCGCTGGAGTCATACTGATTCTGGTGTTCATCATAGGAACAATTATCGGATTCTTGCTGGTACTCCTCAGCATACTGGTTCTGTGGTACCTCTCAAAGCCTGAGGTGGAAGGCCTCTTCACGTAACGCCCAACAAAACGACCAGAAACCCCAACTTTTTCTCGCATCCGCAGCCACTAACCCTTTCATCAAAGCAAAATGGCGAAAACCCAAGACGGCAACAGCAAAGCTTAAGCTCACAAACCAAAATTAGAGAGCAACTTCGACATTCATCGTAAACCCCAAAAAGCAACACCGAAAAACTTTTAAATGTCCGCCCTAAGCTTTCTGGGACGAAAAATAATAAGGAGAGTGTTAGAGTATGTCAAGACCAGCTGGCGTAACACTAGTCGCTGCTCTATATATCATAGACGGCATCCTTGCGATTCTAGCGGGGCTTGCTCTTGCGTTTCTCGTTACAGGTTTCATGGGCATTGGCGGTGGTCTAGGCTTAGCAGCAGGCCTACCGGCAATAATTATAGGCATCATAGACCTTATCATCGCATGGGGTTTGCTCTCCCTTAAAGGATGGGCCAGGATACTGGCAATAGTGTTCGCAATCCTCTCATTGCTCGGAGGCATAATGTCACTGTTCCCACTCTCACTGACATCAATAATAGGCATCATATTGATCATCATAAACATAGTGATACTGTGGTACCTCTTCAAGCCAGAGGTAAAGAGTGCCTTCCAGTAAGGAGAAAGAGCATCTAAGAGGTCTATCCAACCTAAAACTATCCTCCTTTTTTTTAAAAAAAACATAGCTTTAAGAGTAGTGTTATTATTTCTCCTCGTAGAAGTCGTTTTTTACTAAGTCCTCTAGACTTTCTCTTCTTCTGATGAGCTTAACTTTTCCATTCGAGATCATGAGGGCTGCTGGTCTGGGGCGTCCGTTAAACTGTGACATCTGCTCCAGCGTGTAGGCTCCAGTGTCGAGTACAGCTAGGTACTCGCCTACTTTCAAGTTTCGGGGGAGCATTCTATGCTGTCCCCCTGCTAGGAGTAGGTCTCCGCCGTCGCAAAGGGGGCCTCCGACCATGTATGGCTGGTCGTGCTCCTCCCCTGCCCTGTTAGCTGACACCATGTGAAAGTACCACTTGTAGCTGAATGCGTCGAGGAGCACGTTGAACCCGGCGTCAACCATAACCCAAGATTCCCCGCCTTTTCTCTTGACGTTCTGTATCTGTGTGAGGAGGACCGCTGAGTCGCCTACCACATACCTCCCAGGTTCAGCTATCAGGCGGGCGTCGCCTAGCGTTTCATCTAGAACTTTCCTGACCCTCGCCGCTACTTCTTGTGGGGGGATTCTGGCGTAGAAGTATTCCGGTAGCCCCTCGATGAGCCCCCTAGCGTAAGGTATGGGTATTCCTCCTCCCATATTGAACTCTGAGATTTTGAAGCCGAGGTTTTCCTCGATTCTCCTCGCAGTCATGCTCACCCTGTATGCTCCCTCCTCGAAGACCTTGACTCTCGGCACTTGGGACGCTATGTGGCAGTGGATGCCGATGGGGTTTACTCCGTCTCCTTTAAGCGCCTCCCTGTAAGCCTCCTCAGCCTCCTCTAGCGTCACGCCGAACTTGGAGAAGGAGGCAGCTGTCTCGAAGCTTGTATGTGTCCCCGCCAGAACCCCTGAGGAAACCCTGAACGCCACGTTAATCTCTACACCCAGCTCCCTTGCAGCCTGCCTCAGTCTATCCAGCTCGCACAGTGAATCTAGGTTGACACAGTGCAAGCCCAGCTCTGCTGCCGCACGCAGCTCCCTCATCGTCTTCGCGGCGCCGTTAAACACCACCTGATCGGGCCTGAAACCTGCCTTTAGGGCCGCAAAGAGCTCTCCCTCGCTACTCACCTCAACGTTTAAGCCCAAACTTCTTATAAGCCTCAACACCGCCAGGTTAGAGTTTGCCTTGCTCGCGTAGTAAACATTCTCCCTGCCGAAGGCCGCTGCAACTTCCTCGGCTCTTCTCTTAATGGTCTCTTCCGAGAAAACGAACAGGGGGGTTCCAAACTCCTCTGCGACCTCCACAAGATCCACGCCGTCAAGGCATAGGCGTCCGTTACTAACGCTCAAGCTCTCGTTAAATAAAAACAATGAATTTATCCTCCAAATTGTCGTTTGCTAGAAAACGTTTTTAGTTTGCACATTTTAAACTCTTCTATGAGCAAGGTTCGAGGTTCCTGGAAATGGATCTCAGAAGGATTTTTGAACCGAAAAACATAGCTGTAGTTGGAGTTTCGAACAACTTCCTGAATCCTGGAACAGTCATCTTCAGAAAGAACCTGCACGAAATGGAAGTTAACACGTACGGGGTTAACCCGAAGGGCGGAGTCATAGATGGGCGCGAAATATATCGAAGGGTGAGCGACATACCCGTCGACCTAGACCTAGTCATCATAGCTATAAGGGCCGAGTACGTTAACCCTGTGGTCGAGGAATGCGGCGAAGTAGGCGCCGGGGGCGTGGTTGTGGTCTCGGGCGGCTTCGCCGAGGCAGGGGAATCAGGAGTTGAAAGACAGAAGGAGCTCGCCAGAATAGCACTCAAGTACGACTTGCCGGTTATAGGCCCGAACTGCTTCGGCATATACAGCCCCCCATACGTTGACACCTTCTTCCTTCCGAGCGAGAGGATGGTCAAGCTCCCGCCCGGTAACATAGCGATAATAAGCCAGTCCGGCGGCTTCATG
>JAHAWR010000075.1:0-2476 GCA_018383835.1 Candidatus Jordarchaeia archaeon
AAATTAAGTCACTTATTGAGAACACATACTTCGACCTTATTCTCTCAACATGAGACCTTACGTCACAAGAGGTTCTACTATTTATGGATGCGGAGACTAGCTCCGATAAAAATTGTAAGGGGCAACATGGACCATCTTCCTCTCCCAGAAAAGGAGACGATGCACCCTCCTGCCAGTTAAAATAGGGATAATTCACGGAACTGGCATCTGGCCTAGAGGAGACGTGAAGCAGCTCCTGAAAGTGGCTGAAAGCTTAGGAACAAGCGTCCTCGTTTCTGGACACACCCACCGCCCCAATATAACCCTAGTAGAAGACGTGCTTCTCCCAACCCGGGGAATGCGACAGGCGCATGGGGGAGGGTCATCAATGGAACCTCCATCCTTCATGACACTAAATGTCTCAGAAAAAGAAGTAAAGGTAATTGTTTGCATTGGAAAAGAGAGCTAAAGAAAAGAGAGGAGCTCTTCAAGGTTAAAGGTAGGGAAATAGTTTCGTAGCACGTCTCTTAGGATACGAGTTTGGTGGTGAGTTTTTCAACTATCCTCTCCCAGAGAGAGGTATACTCTGCTTTCTTGTCGTATGTTATATTAGTCCTGTTAAGTTCAAGGGCGCCAGGGGCCGGGCAGGCGTAAACGCATAGGCCACAGAGCAAGCACCTGTCTTGGTTCACCTGAACTCTGGGAACTTTCTCCCACGGCTTCTCAGGCTTAGGAATCGTTATCGCCTCATTCGGGCAAACCTCGGCACACGTCGAGCACCCAGCCGGGCACAGTTCCCAGTGAGCGACCAGTTCGCCCTCAGCGTACTTTTTTGCCTTTCGATTCCCTTTAGATGTGATGAACTCCTTGTATTCAAGTGGTGGGAGAGCGCCTTCCTCTAGTAGTATCATCCTAGGCTCCCCGTTGACCCTGAGCTCTAGAGCTTCAAATGGACACATGTATGAGCACACGCCGCAGAAGCTACACTTCTTCTCGTTGACTAGTACTGGTGGGAGCTTCGCCTCCCCTTTCCCAATGGCTCCCACGGGACCTCTTTCTATGGCTTCCTTTGGGCAGACGACAGCGCACGTGCCACATCCAACACACTTATCCAAGTCTAAAGTTAATGTTACGTCAACATTAAGAGTCTTCATCCGGGTGATTACTTTCTCCTTAATCTCGGAAGCATAGTAAGGGTACACTTAAACCACCTCACCTGGCAACCTTCAAACTAATTGCCATGGGACCACACGCTTCAATACAGACGCCACACCCATCACAGTAGCTCTGGTTCGACACTACAGCTTTCCCGTTCTTGACTATTATAGTGTAGTTCTTTTCGTCTCCTCTCATCTCAGGGGGCAAACTGGCATTGTGGGGGCAAGCGGTCACACAGTCATTGCAACCAACGCAAAGAGCAGAGTTTATGTACAGCCTGTACATATTCGCAACCTTATATGACTTCATCACTTAACTCCTCCTCGAGCGTTGGCAACCATTAAACCACTCACTCGCTACTATAACTTGGTTCACTCCTTAAAAAAATTATGTGCCAACCAAGCATCTTGCCTAGAAGTATTACTTCACTCCTTACGTTCACCTATATCCCCCTTTAAGTTTAAAAACTCGTTGTTTTATCGTTTTCTACCGGAGGGTTTTTTGTGGCCAACGGGAAGAAAACAATAATGGTTGATCGTGAAGTGTGCTGGGGGTGTGGCAACTGCGTTGAGGCGTGCCCTTTTAATCCGGGAAACAGGCGTGTTCCGGCGCTCTGGATGAAGTACGCTCCAATCCTGCGTTTGGTTAACGGTATATGCAGCGTGGTAAGCAATGCTTGCTCAGAGCTACTCCCAGACTGTAGGGCATGTGAAAAGGCTTGCCCGACGGGTGCTCTGAGAATTCTCTAAACCTTTAATCACCATTTTTTCTGAAAGAGATCTCTTGGGTGTGAAAAAGTTTTTAATGGAAAGCATGGGAAAGTTGGCTTAAAGCATTAAGCATTTGGTGTTAGCCGTCGGGTTGACGGCTGACATGAAGAGCCGTGTGGAGGGTTAAAGAATGGCTAAAAAATCACTTGAAATGACCCTTATAACGTGCAGAACAATAGATCAAGGTGTTGCTCGAGAAGGAGAGAAAATGGAGTACGATTATCAGAGAGCTTGTGGCGTGTGCTACATGGATTACGAGGACATGAGACTGCTGGATATTCTTCCAGGTGATTGCGTCTTGGTGAAGTCGCCTTATGGTGAAGTGGTTCTCCGGGTGGAGAGATCTAAGGATGAGCCGCATAAAGGAATACTTGTCGTCCCTCTAGGACCGTGGGCAAACAAGATAGTGGATCCTGAGACCCACTCGACGGGTATGCCCTCACTTAAAGGGATGCCTGTGACCGTGGAGCCTGCCTTCGAATCAGCTGTTCCCAACATCAAGGTGCTGATAAGCGAGCTCCAGTCGTAACCAAAACCGTTATATCTTGCTACCGGGATCTTGGCGAGGT
>JAHAWR010000075.1:2511-7626 GCA_018383835.1 Candidatus Jordarchaeia archaeon
GAGAAATTGTAAGGGATGTTGTATGTCCTGTGTGTGGATCGCTCTGCGACGACGTTGTGGTGCTGCTTGGCGATGGCGGGAGGATTATAGAAGTCGAGAACGCTTGTGCTGTTGGTGCCAGTAAGTTCCTTAGCGCTCAGAGCGAACACCGCCTCAAAACCCCCCTTATGAAGAAGAATGGAAAATTTGTGGAAGTCTCCCTAGAGAAAGCCGTTAAGGAGACGGCTAAGCTCCTAGCTGACGCTGAACGTCCGCTTCTCTATGGCTGGAGCAATACCGAATGTGACGCCCAAAGAGTGGGACTCGAGCTAGCTGAGGCGGTGGGCGGAATAATCGATAGTACCACAACAATATGCCATGGCCCATCCGTTCTTGCGGTTCAAGAAGTAGGTTGCTCAACGTGCACCCTTGGAGAGGTTAAGAACAGGGCGGATGTGGTAGTTTACTGGGGCTCTAACCCCATTCATGCTCACCCCCGCCACATGTCGCGTTACACCACCTTCCCGAGAGGGTTCTTCAGGGAGAAAGGAGAAAAGGAGAGGACGGTAATAGTTGTCGACGTGAGGCGAACGGACACAGCCAAGCTAGCCGACTACTTCATTCAAGTTAAGCCAGGATATGATTACGAGGTCATAGCGGCCATGCGTGCAATCCTCAAGGGGTACTATATCAACGCGAGTGAGGTAGGCGGAGTTCCCACTTCAAAAATTAAGGAAGTAGTCGAAGTGATGAAGAACGCAGGGTTCGGTGCTCTCTTCTTCGGCATGGGGCTCACGATGACTAGAGGCAAGCATCGAAACATAGACAACGCAATAAGCCTCATAGCAGATCTTAATTCGTTCTCGAAGTGGATACTGATGCCCATGCGTGGACACTACAATGTAAGTGGAACAGGTGAGACCTTCTCCTGGGTCACCGGGTACCCCTTTGCCATAGACTTCAAGAGAGGCTTCCCATACTACAACCCGGGAGAGACCACTTCTATAGACTTGCTGATAAGAGGTGAAGTTGACGCCGCACTAATAGTGGCGAGCGATCCCGTATCTCACTTTCCCGCGGCGGCAGTGAGGCACCTCGCCAAGATCCCGGTAGCAACAATTGAGCCACACCAGACACCAACAGTAGAAATCTCAAAGATAGTGATCCCGCCAGCCATTGCAGGTATAGAAACTGAAGGAACAGCTTATAGAATGGATCACGTGCCAATCCGGTTAAGGAAAGTGGTTGATCCACCTGAAGGATGTCTACCTGACAAAGAAATACTTGAAATGATACTAGACGAAGTAAGAAAAATCAAGAAATAATATTTTAATTTTAATTTTTCTTCATTAAGTAGCCGAGTAGATGGTTTCTTCTCTACTCTGATCTTCTGAGTCTGCTGAAGAGTTCTTTCAGTTCGGATTGGAGCTGCATTCTTGCGCTGGCAGGGCTTTGAGGCGCCTTCGGCGTGCTCGCTGATCTGTCTATCGCAGGCGTCATTGCAGGCGCCCTCGTAGTTATGGCCGATGCCGGTCTTGGCTCATGCTCGAGGGTGTATTCCCTCTCGGGTGATGGTAATGGAGGAGTTGATGGTAGTGGCGGAGGCGCGCTCGCCCTTGTTTCTAACGTGTTTACCTTCCTTTCGAGGGCCTTTATTTCGCTGTCCAGCTGGTTTATCCTGTCTTCAAGTAGCCCTACGGCGTTAAGAATTATGCCTATAAGCCCTGTTACTATCTCGGCTAGTTGCTTGAGCTTCTTGCTTTCCCCAAAATCTATCATAAATTCTATGTCGTCGCTCACAGACACCGTCTCCTTCAAAGTCCAAGGGATACCTTCCCCTCATAACTAATAAAGTTTTTCAGAAAACAATTTTAGATTATTTTTCGAGGAATCCGGGAAGGTGGAGTGCAGTTGGTCTCCGTGGTACATCTACCTTACACTAACTCACAAGTCAAGCTCGCTATTCCTTATCCTACATTAGATCTCAAGGTTGAACCATTAGAAGGGGTGGATGACCCTGACGGGCAAATTAAGGAAGCGCTCCAAGCCCCCCTTGACACTGAGCCACTATCCAGCTTGGCTGAAAAAGGACGTAAAGTCGCCATTCTTGTCGAAGGACTCCAAGTTCCAGGCGGTTATAGAAAGCGCGTCCTCAGCATACTGCTAGGCGAGTTACATAATGCCGGCGTTAAACGAGGGGATGTTACCCTAATTGTGGCTACCGGCATCTACAGGAAGCCAAGCCGCAGTGAGCTTATAGAGCTCATCGGCAGAGAGGTATTTGAAAGCTACATGGTAATTGTTCACGACTGCGAAGAAAGCCGCCTCATGGTGAATGTTGGTGAAACACCCCTTGGAGGAACCATGGAGGTTAACAGGTGGGTTGCCGAGTCAGACTTGGTGATAGTGGTTTCCAAGGTTCTTCCGTGGGGGGCATGGGGAGGATACAATTCTGGTGCCCGGATGTTGGCTCTCGACCTGACGTCGGCTGAGACGGCCTCCCAGTATTATGACTTAAGCGTGGTTAGCAACCCTTCCTGTAACGGAGATCCAGCCTTGAATCCCCTCCAAAAACTGTTTCACGAATCAGCTAGAATACTGGAGGAGGCTAGGGGATCTCCCCTCTTTTTTGTCGAGTTGGTTGCAACCACTAATGGCCAGCTCCTCTCAGTTAAGGCGGGCTCATTGAAGTCAGTTGAGAGAACCATGTGGGCGGAGGCTGACAGGCAGTACGTGGCCCGCATCAGAGAGCGAGGCGAGCTCCTAGTGGTGGGCGTACCCAGCGTAACGTTCCTAGGTGAATCCGCCGACAACAATGCCGCATTACTTCACGCCATAACTTTTACCCTTAGAAGCCACCGCGTATCTCCTGTTATTCGGAAAGGGGGCTTAGTTCTCACCGCCGCGGAGTGCGCTGCAACTAAGATTACTCCAGTCGAAAACGAAGCTTTAAGACTTCTCGTAAAGGCTGGCTCTATAGAAGGAGTTGTAGCTAAGCAGGAAAGCGTGAGAAAGCCAATGCTGATCAAACTCTACAAGGATGGACTGACCCCCCACCCGCTGCATCCCCTCTTCAGCCTTTACACGGCAGCGTTCACCTTAGAACACGTAGAGGAAACGATAGTAATAGGTTGCAACTCAAAGCTGGCAGCAAGAGAGCTCAAAATTGCCCCATCAAATAAACTTGAGGAAGCCCTCAGGAAAGTTGAAGACCACCTGGGACCAGACCCAGTAACCGTAATTTCTCCGGAATACTTCACGAAAGGTCCGATCATTCAGCATACCGGGTAGCAATGCATCAACTACCTTGAAGTTTTTATAATATTTACACGTTTATTTTGTATTCTTTGAAAAGAAATTTAAACTCTTGTAGGCTTCTTACTTTCTTGATGGGCGACCTTAACAGTAAGTGAGGTGTCATGTTTGTGGTGGTTTAAAAAGAAGGGGAAGAGCGATGAGGCCAGCGAAGAGCTCACCCTGCAGGAAAGGGTAGGCGGGCCTTGCAAGCCATCTGGCGCTGAGGCAAAAGAAAAGGACACAAAAAAGATCACCGTTAAGCCCGAAGTTGTCGGTAAAGGCGTTTTACTCGAGTGGCTTAAGAGCAAGCTTGAGGAAAACGAATTTCAGGAAGCCGCAAGGTACTTGGACATGCTAACTTTGCAGTTCCAAGTGGGTGGAACAACCTTCCATATTTCAAAATCAGGCGTCGATCTATTTACGCTCAAAGAAGGAAGGGCAATCTCATATGATGCTCTCATAATTATCCCTGCGGAGCTTGAAGAAATACTGGCTTCAAGCGACTCAATAACTTCTTTCTTGGAAAAGTACAAGGAGCATTTGAAGAAACCACCACGCATACGAGTTCAGCTCATAAAGAGCCTTGAAGAGCTGGAAAGGAAGGGTGTTATGCGTAGCAAAGTTGTAAGGGGGTTACTTGGCATCTGATTGCATGCATCGCCTCTGGAATCAACCATTTTTTGCTACTCGCCCATATTTTTTATTAAGGATGGAGGAAGCCGCTTTAGCCATTTCCTCCAGCACAGATCCCGGGTTCTTCGCCTTAACCACTCCTGACGCCAGCAACACTCCTTCTGTTCCAAGCTTGAGGGCTGCCGCCACATCGTCACCCGTCGTTATACCTGCACCACAAAGAGGAATCACTCTCGCATTAACTTTCTTTATAACGTCTACTGCCTGTGTCACAACTTCAGGTTCTGCTGTCGAGACGCTAATGCCAGTTCCTATCAATCTGGGAGGCTCGTAGGCGCAGAAGTCCGGATCCAGTGCCGCCACCGCCGCACTTACCTCGAGGCTGTTAGAACAGACTATTGTTTTCAATTCAGCTTCCTTAGCCCTCTTAATCGCCTCGTCTATGTCCGCTAGAACCAGCCGCCTCTCACTGTGATTTATTAATGTACCTATCGCCCCGGCATCTTTCACTGCCTCAGCAAGTATGTGGCCCGTGAATGAACCCGGCTTCACAGGGTCTATATGCTGGGCGAACACAGGTATTTCAACGGCTTCAGCTATCATTCTTATGTCTGGGAACTGGGGGGCAACAGCGATGCATATCCCCGTCTTAGCACTAATACTCTCTGCTGCTTTCGCTATCTCGAGCCCTCTCTTACCCATACTCTCAATGTAAGTCTTATAGTTCACCACTATAATCGGAGTTTTAATCTTCATAACAACCACCACACTAAAACCCTCTCATTTAGCATTTCAATTTTCTCCCTGCAAGAAGACCTAAAACCACGTTCTTCTCTCTGGGAACCCCAATGCAGTCCGCGACTGGGGCACACTTTGTTCTCAACAGGAAGTAGACGTCACAAGGATGTTCATACTCTGTCATAAACTCGAAGTTCCCCATACCCTTAGCCACTATCACGTCCGCCGACCAGTACTCGTCTAAAAACTCCTGTGAGCACTCTTGCAGGAAGAGCCCCACGGTGTCTGTTCCAGTTGTTATGAGCTTGTCAGCCACTCTGTCCATGCCAGCCTCTAAGGCGTCAGCCATCGTGGCGTCGTTCATAACCGGTTTCTCCTTGACCGCCACAGTAACCTCAGCACTGGCATTCTTTAGCTCCCTCACCAGAACGGTGTCAAAAATTATTTCTCCTGCGTTGTCCGTCAGGT
>JAHAWR010000076.1 GCA_018383835.1 Candidatus Jordarchaeia archaeon
TTCCTCGCCAAGTCAACAAGCATCACGTGCTCAGCTCTCTCCTTAGGGTCGGCGAGTAGGCCTCTCGCCAATTCCTCATCCTCAGCCTCAGTTGCACCCCGCGGCCTAGTGCCAGCAATAGGAAACGCCTCGACGAGTCTGCCCTCAACCCTCACAAGGGTCTCGGGGCTTGAGCCGATGATTCTTCGGGAGCCCATTTTGAGAAAGTACATGTAAGGGGAGGGGTTTACCCTCCTGAGTTCAATGTAGAAGCGTGAAAGGTCACCCTCAACGCTGAAGTCGTACCTCCTAGAAAGAACCACTTGGAATATGTCACCTGACTCAATATACTCCTTAGCCCGCTTGACCGCCTCCTCATACTCCTCTCTTCCAAGGTTAGCCCTCGGAGTCGTGAAGGACAGGGCTCCTCCATCCTCCCTCGCCTCCTCCACTAGGCCGAGTAGCTCATCCGACCTGTCCTCCCCCCTGTAAACGTAGAAGACCTCGTTCCTTTCGTGGTCGAAGACGAGGACGTCGTCGTAGATCCCCATCTGGAGGTCAGGGAACCCGAGCACGTCCTCGGCCACACGCGGCAACTTCTCCCAGTACCTTACGGCGTCATAAGAAATGTAGCCCACAGCTCCCCCAGCCAGCCTGAACCCTGACCCATCGGGTGACCCCCCGACCAGCATCCTTAACGTTTCAAGTGGATCCTTAACTTTGAACCTGAGCTCTTCATCGGAGAGGAAGTCACGGAGAACGGCTTTACCATCCTTCACTGTGAAAAGCTGTCGCGGGTTGAAGCCTATAAAGGAGAAGCGTGTAATCCTCTTCGGACCCTCAACTGACTCGAGCAGGTAGGCGTGCTCGCAACTTTCCTGCAGAGACAGGAAAACTAGTAGTGGTGGCTTGGATATGGTGAGGCGCTTACAGAGGGGCTCCCCTCTCGTGGAGGGGGCTGCCAGGCGAGCGGAGTTATTCTTGGAGCCAAACGCGAACCCTCACTTTTAGCGCCTCCATCAAGCCTCCACCAACTGAGGAATCAGTTCACCAATGAACTATTTAAATCTTTTGTGTACAAAAATGTTCATTCAAGATTAGAGGAAACAGAAACCGGAGAAACCTCCAAAGGAGAGAAATCGATTAGAAGGCGAGCGCAAAAATTACTCCGCAGACACATTAAGAGAAGAGATCGAAAAAAAAATACGTGGAGTAAGTGTTGGGGTTTTGGTCTCTGCGTCTCCCTTACTTTAACGCCGCCACAACTATCCGGGAGAAGGGGTCCATTTCGTGTGCGTCCCCCATTATGATGAGCTTCCACGTTTTTCTGACGTCTTTCTCCGGGATGGCGCCTGTTAAAACCCCTTTCAGTGTCTCCTCGTCTGACCGGTAGATGAGGTCTGGGCTTGGATATTCGCCCTCCTTGAGCCTTGCCCCCTTCTTGGTGAAAACTATGTAGTACGCCTTCTGTACTCCTTTGAGGTCGCCAACCTCGAGCTCGACTATTTTACCATAGTACTTGTTCCCTATCCACTCCTTCACGAGGCTTAGCGCTTTCTCGTTGATCTTCCGGGTGAGCTCCTCCAGGAAGGCTTTGAGGTCACTCATTTTCCTTCCTCCACCTTTTTAACCCATTCCTCGGCTGCCTTTCTGACGGCGTCCTCGACGTGGCTAGCAGAAATGTCCCCGTAAACCTTCTCAACCGCGTCGAGAAACCTCTTGTAGAAGGGGTACTCCCACCTCACTACGATCCTGCCCTTCTTGTTCTCCACGAGCGATATCCCGAGGAACTTCGACTCTTCCCTGAAGTAGTCATACTCCACGTCGTCGAGCTCAAGCACGGGGTACCTTATGAACTCGGATCCAGGAGCGTAACCCTTATACTTTTTAGCCAAGCATTACACCCTCCTACTTTCCTCCTAAAGCTTTTAGTTCCTCTTGGGTCAGTATGACCTGCCCGGTTATGTAGGGCCACTGGATGAGGATTATCTTCCTGTTTCCCGGAGCCGAGCCGTAGAAGAGGTATCCGCCCCTGTTCCTCGTGTACTCTGAGAGGATGAGCTTGCAGACTGCTTCCAGCGGCAGGTCGCACCATTCAGCCTGTGTCTTCAGCTTCTCCACAACGTCCTCGTCCAAGTCCACTTTGACCTCGACCATTTACTCCTCCTCCAGGAAGGCTTTCCTTATGTAGGGGTTCCCCCATCTCTCTTTGTAGAAGAGCCCCTCAAGAGTCAGGCGGGACGGCCCTATCATACGCTCCTCGCCCCTTACGCCTATGCTGAGCGTGGCCACCACGTCCCAGGATCTCGGAATTCCAAGCCTGTCAGCGAGAAGCTCCCTTCTTCTCGGATCCATTATGGGGAAAGCTTGGTAACCTGCTCCATAGCCTAGAGCGGTCGCCATAAGCCACATCTTCATGAGAGCCATCCCGACACATATTGAGCCAAAGAGGCTGAGCGGGTAAATTACGGGCGCGTCGTGGAATGACTCGGAGGCACAGGCGACAATAACCACGTCAGCGTACCTCGGGTACTCGAAGAGGCTACCGTCCCTCATCTCGGTGAAAGTCCAAGGCCTCCTGTCGGGCGCAACATACCATATTCTGCCCTGAGTGAGCTCTGCCGGGAATGTTCCGAAGGTCTCCTTCGCCGCCTCAACTGCTAGGTCGGCGATGAGGTTCTTCGTTTCTTGGTCGTCTCTCACTATGACGAAGCGGTACATTTGCATGTTCTCGGGCGACGGAGTGTACCTCGCAGCATCCAGAATCTTCTCCAAGTCCTCGTCAGGTATCCTTTCACCCGTGTAGCGCCTAATCGACCGCCTCAGCCGTATAGCGTCCTGCACGGTGACCGGAGCATTCTTGCTCGGCTTTCCATACTTCCACTCCTTCTTCATAAGCGACATCTCCTCTCATATGGTTTCAACACTCAATCAATCGGAGAACCTTAAAAATTTGACTCTGAGGCGCATGAAGGCGTAACCGGCCCAGAAACCACCTACCCTGAAAGCTACCTTAGAGATCCACCCAAGCGTGGAGGCGGCGACTAAGGAGTAATTTTAAGTTTAAAGTGGAGTGTAGTTGTTGGGGGCGCTGCTTTTGACCGGTAAGGTTAGGGTTGATGCTGGGCGCTGTGTGGGCGTGAAGAGGTGTGGCGTCTGCCTAGCCGTTTGCCCCGCGGGCTGCTTTGCCGTTGACGAGAGAAACAGGAAAGTTGTGGTGGTTAATGAGGAAGCCTGCATGGAGTGCTACGCGTGCAAAGTTCAGTGCAGGTATGACGCGGTGGAGCTGGAATTCTAGCTCCCGTTTTCAGGTTCAGGGCAACTGCTCCAGTTTTTCCTCCACCTTGTCTACAAGTTCACTTAGCTTTGAGGCGATCCTGTCGCTGTCGACCGCGTCCTGCAGCGTTACGGCCGGAATCCTAACGGACAACTCAGGCTTTAGGAGGTCCAGTATGTTTTTCGCTTCAAAGTTTCTTGGATCCCTCGAGAGGGCGGCGGCTGCTTCAACAGCCATTCTGAGGCGCTCTCCGTTGTAGATGAAGACGGTGCCCGGTGAGACGCCAAGAGCTAGGTCGAAGCTTAGTTCAGGATCTGGGCAGACTGCGTCGTTGAAGCCCTCAACCACGACTACTTCGCTTTTCCTGCAGACTGCGTCGTAGCAGCTCCTTATGGCTGCGGGCGCGTAGTGAGAGTAAACTTCGTTCCACTCATCAAGGCTTTCGACCACAAGCACCCTGCTAGCCTTCCTCCTAAGTTCATTAATATAGGCCCAGTCCTTGAATAGGAGGTTGTCCGTTTCCAAGTTCACCCCGTTCAGACATAAAGCGAAGTGTGGTGCATCCTCCATTAGCGTGTAGCGTTCGGCGACGAGCTCGAAAAACTGGTTGGCGAAGTGAACCTCGATGAGGCGTGGGTCAAGGGTCATCCTGTCAGGGGGGCTGAAGAGGGCGTCAACGGGGTTGAGAACCTCGAGTGGAAGCAGGCTGAACCCGCACGCTCGGGAGAGGCGAAATATGTCCCACGAGTAGAGGCGCCCCTCCCCACGGCACTTAACGTAGACGTCATGGTGGTACCAGTAGCTGTGACCCGACCTCGGCTTAAAGACCCCCACACGCCACCCCCGCAAACGTAGACCCCTAGCCACAGCCATGCACACCGTCGTCTTACCCGAAGCCTCAGGGAGAAGACCAAAGACGAAAACAGATGCCAAGCCACTCACCAGCATGAACTAGAGGGAAGGAGTCTATTTAATGTGTCCCCACACGAAGCCAGGCAGTGCGCACTTTAAAAAGTCGTTCACTTGAAGGTATGAAGTCGACGAGCATTTTGACCATACTGCCACATTATACCTCAAGAACCCGAAAACACACTTCTCAGGAATGGTAATGTTGAGTTTGTCTACGGTGACAAGCTTCGAGTAAACTTTTAGTTGAATCGAATGTTTCAACAGACGCCAACGAACACCACCCAGTAAACAAAGATGAGCTACTTTAGGTCTAAATTGTAAGGGGAAGAGTATAAAGATTAGGTTTTTGGTGGGATTCCGGCGAAGATTCGTTACTTAGGGGATTTTGGATGTTGGCTGCTTCTTTCACCAGTCTAGATGTTGCGGAGGTTCTTTATTTTTGGGAATTTTTTCACGGTGATTCCGGGCTCCACTAGGTATGGTGTGAATTCTTCAATGTCTGTGAATGTTAGGAGGGGGGAGATGAAGGCTGGTTCTCTGTTGACCACGGTTCCCGTCGCTAGTGGGTGCATTGAGGGGAGTACTGCTAGTTCTCTCCCGGCGTAGCTTCCCATGAGGAAGGCCTTGTACCTGAACTTTGTCCCGAACTCGTCCCTTAGCAGTATTGACGGGTGCTCGTGCCCTATCACGATTTTCTCGGCAGTCTGTGAGGGTGGGCGGTGCCCGTGGAGGAAAAGGTAGTCTTCTATTTTTACTTCTGACTCTAGGGGGAGCCCGTATCTCTTCATGAGGGTGACTATGAAGTTGTCGTGGTTGCCCCGGACGAAGACCAGCCTCACCCTCTCTTTTAGTAGGGTCTCGATGAGGTCTCTTACCTCGACCCATTCCTGGAGGCTTGCCTCCCCAAACTCGTGCTTAAAGTCCCCGTTGACGACGAGGACGTCGGGGGAGTGCTCGTTTATCATTTCTAGGATCATTTCTTTCATCTTTGGGTACTGGCTGGCGACGAATAACCCCTCCTCTCTCAGCACGTCCTCGTAGCCGAGGTGTAGGTCTGCTATTATGAGCACACTCACCTCCTCTATCAGGAAACCCAAGTTTTCTAGGGGCTTCCCCCACAAGATGACTCCTCCACCACCCTCTGGTAGAGGTATTCCAGCAGCTTGAGCCTGTCCTCCATGAGTACCACATCTGATAGGCCTGAGAGGTACACGCTGTGGGCTAGGGGGCTGGGGACTGGCGTCCTGACGTGCACTATCTCCAGCTCCCCTCGCTCTATTGACTTTAGAACCTCGACGGCGTTCTTGACGTCCATCACGTCCTCCATGATTTCCCTCTCGGTCTCCTTTATTATGGGGAAGCCGTCGAGCTCCATGACTACTCTCAGAAGGGACTCGGCGTTCCTCATCTGCCTCCTAGCCCCTATCTCGTGGCCCTTGTAGTTTCTGAGAACCATGAAGCTCCTCGCCGCAACGTGGCGGAACCTCCTCCTGAACATCTCGGTGTTCCTCACGGCCTTCGACAGCGTCTCCTTGAGGTTTGACGAGGAGACCATGCTCACGAGGAGGAGGGCGTCAATGTTTTTTCTGCGTGGCATGGTGAGCATGAACCCGTGGTCGGTCACGGTCAAGCCGACGTTGGTTCCGAGCTCCCTGCTTGCAACCCAGGCGTAGGCTCTCGAGAGGACATCGTTAACCCTCCTCCCGAAAAGGAAGAGGAAGAGAAGGTTCTGCCGCCCATCCTCGTCCCTAAATTCCTCTACAAGCAGGCTCCTCCCGTTAACCTCAACTCCGAGCCTCTCGAGGAACTCCTTTTCAAGTTTCAGGAGACTCAGGATGGAGTTGGCAGCCCACCCGCTAACTCTGTACTCTCTCTTCAGCGTCTCCTCGTCGATCTCTCCCTTGAAGACGCGCTCTATAAAGCACCTGATCTCGCATGCTAGGTCGAAGCTCAGCGGGAGCATCTCGCTGAACCATGAGGGTATAGTGGGCTTCTTCCCCTTAGCGTCCTTCACGTAGACGTCGAGTCCGCTCGCCTTGACAAACTCGTAGACCCTGCCTCCGAGGACAAATATGTCCCCCGGCTCGAGCCTCTCGAGGAACTCCTCCTCGATGTTTCCCACGTACCTCTTGCCGGGGAGAGCGTAAACCTTTATCGCCACCTCGTCAGGTATGGTTCCAAGATTGAGCATGTAGATTACCCTAGCGTACTTCCCCCGCCTGCCGAAGACCCTGTCGTTCCCGTCGTACCAGATCTTGCCGTAAACCTTGTACGGCTCAAGACCGTAGCCGCCTGACAAGTATTTGAGTACGCTCTCAAATTCCTCCCAGGAAAGGTTCCTGAAGCTGTACGACCTCCTCACGATGTTGAAGGCCTCCTCTGCATCCCACTTCCGCTCCAGGGCCATGCCCACGAGGTGCTGGGCGAGGACGTCGAGGGGGTTCTGAGGATGGGAGGCCCTGTCTAGGACGCCGTCGTAGGCGCACTTAACCATGACGGCACACTCCAAGAGGTCATCGTGACTCATGCAGAGGAGCACACCCTTCGAAACGTCCCTTATCCTGTGCCCCGCCCTCCCTATCCTTTGAAGGCACCTCGTTATGCTCTTCGGAGACCCTATCTGAACCACGCAGTCTATGTATCCTATGTCTATCCCGAGCTCTAGGCTAGTCGAGCTCACGACAACTTTGAGCCCGCCGTTCTTCAGCTTCTCCTCGACGTCCAGCCTGACATCCCTTGAGAGGCTACCGTGGTGGGTTCCGATGGAGTCGATGTCGACGCAGTCCTGAAGGTGGAATGCGACCCTCTCTGCTCCGGAGCGCGTGTTCGTGAAAATGAGCGTCGTCCTGTGCTCATCAATTATCTCGCCAAGCCTCCTGTACATTTCCTTGTTCAGCCTGTCGGCCTCAACGTGCACGAGATCCGGAACCGGGGTTTCAACCTTTATGTCCTTCTCCTTAGCGTAGGAGGCGTTAACGACCACGCAACTCCTGCCTTCGCCAACCAAGAAGCGGGCGACCTCGTCGATCGGCCATATGGTGGCTGAAAGCCCTATCCTCTGGAATGACGCCTGGTGGTTTAGCCTTTCAAGGCTAAGTGATAGGTGAGCGCCCCTCTTGCTCTCGAAGAGAGCGTGGATCTCGTCAACTATGACCCAGCGCGGCTCTAACTTGCTCCTGAACCTCGTCGCGTTAAGCACGATGGCCAGGGTTTCAGGGGTCGTTATCAGTATGTGGGGGGGCTTCTTCAGCATCCTCTGCCTCTCGTTCGCGGGGGTGTCCCCGGT
>JAHAWR010000005.1:0-6630 GCA_018383835.1 Candidatus Jordarchaeia archaeon
GCTCTTGGACGCTCCAGCGTTCTCCGCATACTCTTATGCCTCCTTCACCTTGTCTCCCACAAGAGAATAGACCTCCTGCAGGATGAGGGGGGCGACATAGAGGTGGTACTGATTGGAGGGGGATGATGCAGGAGGGGGCAGCCCTAGCTTAAGGCAGAAAGTTGAGGCAATTCTCTACATTGCGGGAAGACCTTTAACTTTGGAAGAGATAGCGGAGAACGCTGGAGCGTCCAAGAGCGCGGTTAGAAGGGCTCTGGATCAGCTTGAGCACGAATACGATGAGAGAGAGGCAGCATTTACTGTGAGGCAGCTTTCGGGTGAGAGGTACGTTATGGAGCTTAGAGAAGAGCTCGCCCCGATAGCCGAAAGAGTGGCTCCCGAGGCAGTCCTATCGGAGGAAGTTATGAGGACTCTCTCCCTCATCGCTTACCTTCAGCCCGTTAAACAGTCAGTTATAGCTAGGGTCGTTGGTAAATCCGCTTACAGCCACATTAGAGAGCTGGAGATAAAGGGGTTTGTGACGTCTGAGCCTGAGGGAACAACGAAAATGCTCAGGACGACGGACTACTTTGCAGAGTACTTTGGGCTTTCGAAGGATGTTGGCGCGCTCAAAAGGCAGTTGAGATTAAGGGCGAAAGCAAGTATCCCCCTCAAGCTTCCCAGCTAGCTTATAACTTTGTAAACACCGTTCCGCTCCTCAACCAAGTTGCGTTCCTTCAAGCGCTCAAGACACTTTTCAACGGTTTTCTCCCTTAAGTCTAACTCCTCAGAGATTTCCTCTAAGCGTGCACCACCCTTCATGATGAGCAAGTTCAGAATTATTCTTTCAAAATAGTCCAAGCCTAGGAGGTTGATCAGCTCACTTATCCTGATGCTGATCCTCTGCTTAACATCAAGGACCATCACTCTTTGCCTCTCTAGATCCCTCAGCTTCTTCTCCACCTCTTCGAGTTCCCTAACAAGGTCTTTCAGCTTGGATGCGAGCTCCCCAAAGGCCCCAGTAACAGCTTCGACCTCCTCCTCTTTCCTCTTAGCCTCAACAACCTTAAGCTCGTAAAGCGATGGAGCAACAGAGAAGTCGACCATCAGAAAACTATTGATTCCATAGTACGTTCTCTCCGGACCTATCGTGGACTTTTCGCATCCAAGCTTAACAACGATCCCCCTCTCTTCCAACACTTTCAAGTGATCCATCACCGCTTTCTGGCTGATGTTTAAGAGGCGAGCCAACTGAAACGGGTAATGGGGGCCCATAGACAGGAGCTTCAGCAGAAGCCTCCTTGTCGGGTTCCCTAGAACATAGAAGAGATCCTCGACATCTAGGGGCTCACGCAAGAAAGACCACCTCCAAAGAAATGAGAGGAAGAGAATTTTTAGTGGGCCGCCATAGCGAACTCTTCAGCTATCTTCGTGTACCATTCCAACTGCTTCTTCGGGATCGGCCTAACCTTTTCGAGCGCCTTTTCGAAGTGCACTTTTCTTATCTTGAACTTAGAAAAGTCCTCCGTCTTCTCGTCAACTTTGCCGTCGTTAATGTACTCTCTTATCGCCAGCATCACAGCCTCGTTGCAGACCGCAGCTATATCGGCGCCCGTGTATCCTTCAGTTAGTGCTGCCATCTCGTCCAAGTTGACGTCGCTGTCCAGCGGCTTACCTCTGGTGTGTATCTCGAAGATCTGCTTTCTGGCCTTTAGGTCTGGTGGTGGAATGTAGACAAGCCTGTCAAAGCGCCCCGGCCTCAAAAGGGCGGGGTCTATTATGTCCGGCCTGTTTGTTGCGGCGATCACAACGACGCCTCTGAGTTCCTCTAAGCCGTCGAGCTCCGTCAGCATCTGACTTATAACTCTCTCGGTCACATGGGAGTCTCCGACACCTGAACCCCTAGTTGGCGCTATCGCGTCCAGCTCGTCCATGAAAACTATACATGGTGCTGCTTGCCTAGCCCTCCTGAAGGTTTCCCTGACGGCCTTCTCGCTCTCGCCAACCCACTTGCTCAGAAACTCTGGACCCTTAACGTGGATAAAGTTCGCCTGGCTCTGAGACGCCACAGCTTTCGCTAGGAGAGTCTTACCGGTTCCGGGCGGACCGTAAAGCAAGATTCCCTTAGGTGGTCTAGCGCCCATGTAACTGTAGAACTTGCCGTACTTGAGCGGCCACTCCACGGTCTCTATTAGCTCCTGCTTAACGTCTTCCAGTCCCCCTATGTCGTCCCATTTAACGTTTGGAACCTCGACCGCCACTTCTCTCATCGCTGATGGTTCAATGCTCCTAAAGGCATTCATGAAGTCCTCCTGTGTGACGACCAGCTTGTTGAGAACCTCCGCAGGTATGGTATCCTGCTCAAAGTTTATTTCAGGTATTATACGCCTAACAGCTGACATCGCTGCCTCCTTGCACAATGCCGCCAAGTCGGCGCCAGTGTAGCCATGGGTGATCTCGGCAAGGTACTTTAAGTCGACGTCGTCAGCCAGCGGCATTCCTCTGGTGTGGATCTGCAGTATCTCCAGCCGTCCATTCCTATTGGGGATCTTTATCTCGATCTCCCTGTCAAAGCGTCCTGGCCTTCTGAGCGCTGGATCTACAGCGTTCGGCCTGTTTGTCGCCCCTATGACGACGACTTGCCCTCTGGACTCCAGCCCGTCCATCAGGGCGAGGAGTTGCGCCACAACGCGCCTCTCAACTTCTCCAGTCACTTCCTCCCTCTTGGGAGCTATGCTGTCTATCTCATCTATGAATATTATGCTTGGAGCGTTCTTCTTGGCTTCCTCAAAGATCTCCCTTAGGCGCTCCTCGCTCTCCCCGTAAAACTTACTCATTATTTCGGGGCCGCTTATCGATATGAAGCGCGCGTCGGTCTCGTTAGCCACAGCCTTCGCTAGGAGAGTCTTACCGGTTCCGGGTGGACCGTAAAGCAGAACGCCTTTGGGAGGCTCGATGCCGAGCCTCTGAAATATCTCCGGGAACCTTAATGGTAGCTCCACCATCTCCCTGATCTTCTTTATCTCCTCGCTCAGCCCACCTATGTCCTCGTATGAAACCTTGGGTACACGCTTCTTCATGACTTCCTCCGCAGGCTTGTCGCTGATGATGACCTCCGTCTCGTAATCCATTAGAACTGCTTTTGCCTTGGGCTTATGGTCAACAATCATGAGCGTGAGCTTCCTTCCCAAGACGGGAAGCTCTATGACATCCCCTATCGAGACCGGTCTACCCATGAGAAGGTCTCTGAGGTACGACTCGCCCCCACTAATGCGCAGAGGCTCAGTCGGGGCGAATGTTATGCTGGTCGCCTTCTTGACCTCAGTCTTCTTGATGACGACTTTGTCGTCTATGCTAACACCTGCGTTGCGCCGCGTCGCACCGTCAATCCTTACGATCCCCCTACCCCTATCTTCAGGGTAGCCGGGCCATGAGAGTACCACTGTGCTCTTCTTGCCGACTATCTCTATAGCGTCCCCTGTCGATATACCCATTCTCTCGGCAACCAGCGGGTCTATCCTAGCTATGCCTCTTCCAGCATCCTGAGGTTTAGCCTCAGCGACACGCAACACTTCCCCTTCACTCATAAGTATCACCTCCAGAAGATGCGGATCGCAAAAATTTTTAGGTAGGGTTTTAGAGCCATGGCACTCCCATCAGCCAGGCCAGCCTCATACTCTCACCCCCTTTTAGAGGTGATGTATAAGAGCCGGCTCAATTTTATATCTAGTATACTACTGAAAGTATACTACCTTATAAATCTTTCTCATATGCTTCAGGCCTCCCATCAACCCTCAAAGAGCCACCAGAACTCAAAGTGGAACAAACATGAAAAATACGCGTGCCAGGCAGATCGCAAATAACAGGTTAGGAGCTCCGTAAAAAGGAGAGGGCGCAAGCTGAGCGACGCAAAAGTCGGCTAAGTAGTCCGCCGCGAAAAAATGATCTAGAGTGCTCCCTAGTTGTTCTATCCCATTCTACCATTCTACACCATCTCGTCTCCTCTTGGATATCGCTATCTCGGATGACTTTGAGACGACCTCATAGAGGATCGCTCGCTTACCCTCCCTTTTCCTCAAGAGCCTTCCAAGCCTCTGTATGAATTCTCGCTTGCTCCCGCTTCCTCCAAGGATCACCCCGACGTTGGCTTCCGGAACATCGACGCCCTCGTCGAGTACCTTACTTGTCACCACCGCTCGGTAAATGCCTTCCCTGAATTTTTTCAGTATTTCGCGCCTCTCCTTCTTTGGGGTCTTATGGGTTATTGCGGGTATGAGGAACGCTGAGCTTACCATGTAAACCAAGCTGTTGTGCTCTGTGAAAATGATGATCCTGTCGTTTCTGTGGTTTTCGAGTATTTTTGCTAGGGCGTCAATTTTAGATGAGGAGTTTATTGATATTGTCCTAGCCTTGTGTCTTGCCAGGAGGGCTGTTCTGGCTTTCGGGTCTCTCCCGCTTCTGAGAATAAGCTTTCTAAAATCTTCTGGGGATGACATCGAGAGATCGTTTTCCTTCAAGTAGTTTACGTAGACATTGTAGGATTCTTCATATTCCTTTTTCTCTTCCGGTGTTAGGTCGACTAGGATACGCTTTATCTCGTACTCGGCGAGGTGGCGTCCGACTAGGTCTTTTATGGGAACCTCGTATCTTACTCCTCCTATGAGGCGGTTGAGCTCGACGTGTAGTCCGTCTGAGCGCTCAGGCGTTGCTGTGAGTCCCATCCTGTATGGGGCGGCTGACATTTCGGCTATGTGGGAGTACCCAGGTGATGGAAGGTGGTGGGCTTCGTCGAATATTATGAGTGAGAACTTGTTTCCTAGCTCTTCAACCCTGAGGTAGGCTGTATCGTAGGTTGCCACAGTTACGGGTTCAAGAGTGTGCTCTCCTCCCCCGTAAAGTCCGACTTCCACATCGAGGAGGTCTGACGCTGCTGTAGCCCACTGATCCATGAGATCCAGCGTCGGCACGACGACGAGCGTCGCCTCGGAAACTATTGAGATTGCCTTCATGGCGACGAAGGTTTTGCCGGAGCCCGTTGGCATCACTATGATCCCGCGCTTGCCGGCCTTAACCCACGCATTTACGGCGCTCTCCTGGTAGTCTTTAAGCTCTGCTCTAAAGCTGAGAAACGGGCATGGAACCAGGTCTAAGACGTTGTCAACGAACTCGAAGTTGGATGCTTTAAGAAAATCGACGATATCCCTGTAGTACATCGCCAATGAGCGGTAGGCCCCCACCCTTTCATCCCATCTCGAATAGGGGGTCTGCATACCGTAAATAAGAATAGTGCCCCTATCGTATTCCAGTCTGATCATGACCTCACCTTTAGGAGAAACTGTCACTTTCGCTGGATTTTTATTTTTTCCTTAGAGTGAAGAACGATGAAGTCTTCAGTTAGTAGTTACTTTTCATTCAGCTTTTTGCCCAAGAATATCCAGACGGGGCAGATCCATTTGAGGTAGAAGTGTTTTAGCACGAACTTCACTGCGCGCATTATCAGCCCACCAGCCTTGTTCGGCTTTAAGCGTGAGAGGGCAGCATGGAACGCGCGCATTTTTTCCTCTAGATTCCACGAGTGAAGGCGGATCCCTGCGTTCTCGAAGAGCTTCACAAGCTTCGAGTACGATGGAAGGAAGAAGACCTCGTTAGACTCACCCCTCTTTGTTGCCCTAACATATATGTCGGCAACCCTCCTTGGGAGGAGTGTGAAGAAGGGGAGAAGGTAATGGTTGTCTTTCCATATTATTTGGGGGGATATCCTGTTGGGGCATGTGAGGTATACTATTCCTCCTTTCTTTATGACTCTAGCCACTTCGCTGACCATCTTGGCAGGATTGTTCAAGTGCTCTATTATGTCACTGCAAGCCACGAAGTTAAAGGTGCCATCCCTGAATGGCATGTTTTCACCGCTCGCCACCAGTAAGTTCAGCTTAACTCCTTCTTCTCTACTCCATGCCTTAGCGACTTTGAGATACCTAGGGTCTATGTCGAAGGCGACGGCGGCGGAGCTTCTCTTAGTGAAGGCTATGGCTAGTCCACCCGCCCCGCAGCCCACATCAAGAAAGAATTTTCCATCGACAGGCAAGAAGCGCTCTAACACTTCAAGAAGCATTTCCCCCCTCTTTACCCCGAGGAAAGTGTATATGAAGTAAAGCTCGTAAAGCTTCCTAGAGCCGGGAACGGTGGGCTTTATCAGCTCTTTCCACAAGGTTCTGGCATCCTTCTCCCCCATTCCAAGCACCTTCTCTTAATTACTGAGAGACGGTTAAGAGGCAGAAGGAACGTGATAATAAGTTTACTGTTCGGCTACCCGTAGCGTGCAAGTCCCTCAGCGTAGAAGTGGCTTGACTTGAGCTTACCCGCCTGCGTTATCTCTCCCGCGAGTGCTCTTTCCAGTGAGCCAAATTGCCTTCTAACCTGCTCCTCCACGGGCACACATATCCTTATGGCATCCCTCATGTGGTGTTTCTCTATCAGGTTGCATCCTTCTTCAACGGCGAGGTCTCCAGCCATCCTGACTATGCCGCCCAAGTCTCTCAGCCTGAGAGTTATAGCGTTTTTTTCGCCGTCTATTACTTCGGCTCTCCTGATGGCCTCCTTCACGAGCTCTTCAACTGCTTCTCGTGTGGCGTGCGGTATCCTACCATCCGA
>JAHAWR010000005.1:6671-6838 GCA_018383835.1 Candidatus Jordarchaeia archaeon
TCTCCGGCGTGTCCGGCATGGTTGAGTTTAAGAGGATCTCGTAGCCGTTGCCCTGGATCCTCGACCTTAATGGAGACAAAATGGCGGGCAGATCCTGAATGTTACATGCTCCTATGAACATGAAGTCACATGGGACGCCGTCAACCCTGACGTTGGAGCCGCTGCTT
>JAHAWR010000005.1:6876-32387 GCA_018383835.1 Candidatus Jordarchaeia archaeon
CATGGCCGTCAAAAGGAAACTTTGAAGGTGGCCTAGGTGGGGTAGTTCGTCCACGTAGAGAACGCCCTCATGTGCTTCGTGGACTGCTCCTGCTACAACCCTCTTGTAGGGTGGGGTTCCTAGCTCCGGGTGGCTTCCGTATGGGTCATGAAGTACGTCCCCCAGAAGCTCTGTCTCACTTGCCCCCGTTGCCTGCACGAAGGTCTCCCTGTTCAGTGGCACCAGAATTTTCCTAGGCCTAGACTTCTCGAACGCCCCTAGGGTTTCAAGGTCACTTTGCCTAAGAACCCTGACGGAGGAGCCATCCGGGTCGTGGCTGACTGCCTCGTAAACGATAACTTCTTCCCTTCCATCAGCTCCCTTAACAGTGTGAGGGACGACCCTCTTATGCCTTTTCTGCTCAATAGGGAGAATAAACTTCTCGTAGAGGTCTCTGAAGGGTGAAGAGAAGACGCCTTTCTCAACCTCCTTCTCGTCGCCACAGTAGGGACAACTGATGCTGGCAGCAGAGCTCAGCATACCGCAATTCTTACACCGGTAACCTAGCCTGACAGCGACTTCGAATGGTATTTCGCGTGGCATAACCAGCTGACCCACAGGCTCCTCTCCACGCCTTGCGCCTCCCCTGACAACCTCAACCATTGGTCTCTCAGGGTTCTTTGGGTTGTGTACAACCCAAACCTCCTCCTTTGGGGGAGGAAGAAGGAAGGCGACAGCTTTGGCTATCATCGACTTGCCCACTCCAGGGTAGCCAACCAGAAGAAGGTGCCTCCTCTGCTTCACCGCCAGCTTAGCCATCTTAACCGCGTGGTCTTGGCCTATAACCCTGTCCAGCGGATTGGGTGGAACCAGAACATCCATAGTGGTTTCAAGCTCGTCGAGGTAAAAGCCAACTGAGGGATCTAAAAGGCCACCGGAGTCGGACACGCAAAACTCCCCTCAAAACACCGTCGAGAAAGAAGATAATTCGAAGAATAAAAAGCCAAGTAATCTCCCAGATAACATCACCAACTTCGTGGAAAACATTCTTTAATAAAAAAGGATTTAAGTTATCAGAGAAAAAAGATCAGAGAGATCGAACCTTGAATGGCATTAAGCCAGCTTAAATGATTGAGGTGGTATGTTGCCCCGAGGTATTTTCGTTTTAGGACTGCTCTCATTTATTTTTGGTGTTCTAGCTTTAATAATACTCCCCATCATAGGATTCTTGAGCATACTTCTGGGGGTTCTACTCATGATAGTTGGATTAGTATCGGAGGAAGCTGCTCCGGCTCCAGTTCCACCGAAGCCGATCAAACCAAAGGTAAAAGAAGAAAAAAAGGCCGAAGTAACCAAGCCAGAGAAGGAATTGCCTCCCCCAGGATACATTTACTGTCTATATTGCGGGGAGAAAATTCCGAAAAATTCTAGGTTTTGCCCCAACTGTGGAGCGGCATTAGAGGAGTAGGGGAGGGGGTGGTTGGGCAGTTCATGATGGGGCATGAACCGCTCTCCAAACCATCCTTCCCAGTTTGCGGGAGGAAAAGTGGCTTGTCTTCTCTATTTTCACTTGTGCTTCGTACTTTAGCAAGAGAATGTAAAGGTGTTGGAGTGTTTGCCTGTCTAGGACTATTGTGTTGAAGTGTATTCCGCCTTGGGAGGCTGTTACTCCTTCTCTGAGCAGGTTCAACTTTTTCTCTGCTTCCTCTAAGAAGAGCCTTATTTCTCTGGGCTGGTATGGTAGCCCGTTGAACGTGAAGGTAACCTTGTAGGCGCCCTCCTTGACGGCGTGAAGTATTTTCACTTGCTTTTCCCTGCTTCCCCCCATCGCTGCTATTTCATCCACGGGGAGCGAAGCCTGTATGGGTTGTCTGCGTATTGCTGCCAAGGTGGTAACCCCGAATATTAGGGGAGGCTGCGGGATATATTTTGCAGTGTGACACTCATTTCCAGTGTTTCCAGTGTGAGAGGGATTCGTCAAACTTAAAAACGCGTCCCCCGTAGATGGGAATGGTGTCCTGTTTGAGCAATGGCAAAATGACGTATAAGGATGCTGGCGTAGATGTTGAGAGGGCGAGGAGGGTTCACAGCGAGATTGGGGTGCTTGTCAAGAAGACCTTCGCCTTTAGGAGAGGAAGGTTCGGGGAGGTTTTGGGGGCGTTCGGGCATTATGCTAACCTGATAGACATTGGAGGCGGGAAGGCGTTAGCGCTTCACAGCGACGGGGTTGGAACGAAGGTTCTAATAGCTCAGCTCATGGACAAGTACGATACGATCGGCATAGACTGCGTCGCCATGAACGCCAACGACCTCATATGTGTTGGAGCCGAGCCAGTGGCCTTGGTCGACTACTTGGCTGTCGAGGAGCCAAGGGAGGAGATGATCTCTGATATAATGAAGGGGCTTGTTGCCGGGGCGGAGGAGGCGAGTATGGCTATTGTGGGTGGTGAAACCGCTATAATGCCAGGTGTGATAAAGGGAGCTGTTCCTGGGAGGGGGTTTGATCTTTCGGCGGCTAGCGTGGGAGTAGTGGACGTTGACAGGGTTGTGATGGGGGCAGCTATGGAGCCGGGGGACGTGGTCTTAGGGTTGGAGAGCAGTGGGGTGCACTCGAATGGCATTACTCTAGCGAGGAAGGCCCTCCTTGAGCAGGGTGGTTTAAGCGTCCACGACAGGCTTCCTGTTTCGGGTGAAAAAGTTGGGGAGGCACTTTTGAGGCCGACGAGGATTTACGTTAAACCCGTTCTGGAGGTGCTAATGGTGGCTGAAGTTCACGGTTTGGGACATGTGACTGGGGGGGCCTTCAGCAAGCTTAACAGGATCTGCATGAAGCGGGTGGGTTTGCTCCTAGACCAGATGCCTGAGCCTCACCCTGTCTTCTTGGATATCCAGGAGATGGGAAACGTGGACGAGGAGGAGATGTACCGGACGTTTAACATGGGAGTTGGATTCGTTATTGTGGCGAGCAGGGAGACGGCAGAGAGCGCCATTGAGGCATGCAGGAAACACGGGGTGAACGCAAACATTATAGGGAGGGTAGTTGAAGGAAGGGGAGTAAAACTGGTCACGCCGAGGGGAAAGGTAATCGAGATGTAGCTGGAGGCCGCCTTTATGGGCGAGAGCGGAGCAAGTTGGAGGGGGTTCGCCGCTAGCCTGCTCGGACGGGGCAACGTGAAGATGTGGAGCAGGAGTGAGCTTAACGCCTCGCTCCTCCTCTTCGGAGACGTCTTAACTAAGCTCCTCCTTCTAGGGTCTATTCTCCCCATTCTATGGCATACAGACTATCTTCCAGCATGGTACTTCTCAGCGGTCACCGGAATATACCACGCGCCCTTCACCCTCACTGGGATAATAATTGTTCAAGGAGTACAAGTTCCAGTCGTCATCAGAGAAGGATACCCTCTCCCCCCGGAATTCCAGATTTACGCTCCACATACACCGTGGACACTCGTATCGGCTCTCATCTCGTCGAGCGCTCTCTCAACTCTCGTGGGGGGGCTAGCCTTCAGCTACTACGCCTACAGCAAAACGGTTGAAACAGAAGGAGATTTTACCGCCCCACCCTTCGGCCCAAGCCTCCCAGCAGCTTTCCTAATGCTCGTAGGAATCGTGACCATGACTAGGAACACTTTCGGCTTCGACATCTATACTGCAGTCTCAGTAGCCATAACAGCCAACATAGCGTGCTCGGTCATAGAGGCAGTCCTCGCCCTAAGTGTGGTGGAGCACATTAAGGGGCGCCTCCCACTTCCCGGAGTCCTTGGAGTCGCGGCGGGCATAGGATTCGCGTGGATTATTGTTTGGCTCTTCAGCTTCGCGGCGGGAACACCGATCGGTGGTGTTTATGGGGCGACGGGGAAGTGGCCTCAGCTCAGTCCAGCTATAGGTTTGATTGTAGCCGCAATTCTGCTGGGAGGACTACTATTCAGAATGTACAGTAGGTTTCCGCCGGCTCTAGCCGCGCTGTCTACAGGCGCACTTCTAGTGGTTGCTAGTACACTGTACTCTGGCTCCACGGCTGCAGGCGACCCATACTTCTACTTCAAGGAGGTTTGGGTGAACGTTTTTGGAGGGGCTGGCCCCCAGTTCATGCTGGCGTATATCTCGGGGCTTGACCCAACTCCATACGTTCACCTTGGCTGCTTCACCGCGATGCTCCCATCTCTTCGCCTTGAATTTCTTGGGAGGGGATTCGAGGCTCTTCCGGTGATTGTAGCCGCCGCCCTCCCAATTCAAGTTTACGATGTTGTGGAAAGCTACGCTAACACTATGGCGTGTAACCTCGAGCTGGCACGCAGGCTAGGCGTAAGCAGCGAGGATATTCAAAAATGGGTGGAGGAGAATGGATACTCCCCATCGAAAATAATGCTCGTAGATGCTCTTGCAAGCTTGGTAAGCGTTCCCTTCGGGGGGTGGGTTCCAACCGTCAATTATGTGGGCTCAGCGGGGTATGTGAAGACTGGGGCTAGAGCAGGATACCCTGTGCTGGCCGGGGTGCTCTTGATGGCTGTAACTTGGACTGGAGTATTCTACCTTGTCCCTCTACTTCTGCCCATTTCGGTGACGGCGCCGATTCTTCTTTTCGTAGGGGGGGTAACTGTAGCTCAGGCATTCAAGGAGGTCTACGAGGCGAACACGAAGAAAGTGGAAAAAGTCTGGGGGGACTTCTTCGCCGTGTGCTTAGCCATGATTCCGCAGTTCTTTTCGGCGATAGCCGGCATGATAGCCGTCAACTTCAGTCTAACGTTAACGGGGGCGCCTATGAGCAGTGCTCTTTCACCCTACATGCCACTAAGCGACGTCTTCTACTTCACCTACGAGCTTGAGGGCTTAGTCCTCAGGGTGCCATACGCGAAGTTCCTCGGAACCTACGGCTACGGCATAAACCAGACTTTCAACTATGCCTCACTCATGATGGGGTGGTCTGGAATACTGTTCTTAGGCCTGAATGCCTCGCTCGTAGGGCTTGTTTGGGGAAGCATAGCCTCAGACTTAAACCATGGAAGGTTTAGGCGAGCCGCCATGACAGCGGCCGCCGCGGCGATATTGTCACTTTCAGGGGTTATGCACTCCTACTCCGTTCCACTGTCCGGTTTCGAGTTACTATCCACCTTCTCGTGGACGCTGGCGTACCTAGCAGTAGCCACACTAATTTTTTCGAGAAGCCGAGAGTAAACAGCCGGCTTCATTCCCAAGGTAAACCGAAATCCTACCTTCTTCGTCGTTTTTCCCGTTGGGGACGAGGCCCGTTAACGGGTACACTTCGCTCAGCGCCGCCTCAAGGAAAAGCGAGTTGAGGGGGATTGTCTTGAATGAGGATGAGGTGACGCCGGAGGCAACGAGGACGCTAAAAGCCTCCTTTATTCTGATGTCGGATGCGCCATTCGGGTGAGCCCTGAGGGGGTTCCTGAGGAGGTACAGGGCGGCGTCTTGGAGGCCGCGCCTCCTTAGTTCCTGGAGGGCAGCGCTGCAGTTCCTCGGTGGAGGAAGGGCAGTCCACACAAGGGTCTCTTTACCTACACCTTGAAGATATATGATGCGGTTGTCGTATAGTTCCTTCAGCACTTTCCTCGGGTTAGAGAGTATTCTGCATGAGATCCTCAAAACTAAGTTGACATTAACCCCTGGCGGCATGTGAAGAATAAGGTCGTAGAGCGCTCTAGCATCCTTCCAGTCGTCGTGCTCCCCCTTAATGAGGTTGCTGCTCGTGATTGTGGCCGTCAGACTACCATTCGAGGTGATGAGTCCTCCAGCTGACTCGAGAAACATTCTAGTTATCTTTTCCGCTTCACCATCGGGGACCTTGATGACTTCTCTAATAAGCCTTGGTAGCTCGGCTGGCACCTGAAGTAGCCTGAGGAGCCTAGCGGTTAGAGCGGCCATCTTGCCCATGTAGAAGATGTCTATGTGCCTTCTCGCCTCGTAGGCTGGGAGGATGGTTTCACCGTAGCCAAACTTCCTGTTAAACGACTCGAGGAAAACCTTCCTTATCGGCTCCGCGAATGGGGCGTTAAGTGACGCAGAGAATGCTACAGCGTCCCTACACGCCCTTGTAGGGCTGACGAGCAAGATTAGTTCCCCCTCCCCCTCTTACCCCAGACGACCTCTAGGCCGTGTTTGGGCTTGAACATCCTGTAAAAAACCTTGGCTTCAACCCCCTCTCTTCTAGCGATCTTGATTATTCTGGCGAAGAACTCGTCAGTCAAGAAGGCGAGCAGGGGATCCTCGACGAGGCTGAAGGCGTGGGCGAACTCTAACGGCCATGGGACATTGTTCACGTTGCTTGCCTGATAGTAGAGAGTAGAGCAGACGTACTCGAAGAGTCTTTCGTCTTCAACTATGCTCTGGTGGACTTCAACCCTTATTGGCAAAGCATCATGGGGTTTAAAGTAGAAGAATCGCATGTCTGATATGAAGTCCGCATAGCTCCTACCGAATATTTTCCTCTTCGCTAGGTCCTCCCAGAGCATACTCTTGCTCGGAGCAGTGATAACCAGCTTTTTCCCGCCATTTTTACTGGATACGGGGAGAAGAGGGTCAAGTATGGCTACGTCGCTAACCCTGCCGTAAAGTCCTATTGACTCCGGAAGTTGAGGTGAGCTCGAAATGAGCTCCGTCGAGTGGGGAGACTTAACTATGCAGGCGTGAGGGTGGTCTATGAGCGATTCAGCTAGCCTATCAGCGATTCCCCCATCACCGTAGATCCTCTTGAAAACCTTCTCGTACTCCCTCTGAACCTCCCTTGAAGCCCTGTACTCGCGTGAGACTGGCCTGTAAAATGGGAGAAGGGCGTGGTGGGGAAGAATCGGTCCGTCAAGAAGAAATAGGTCACAGTTATGAGAGTGAATGGCTTCAAGTGCCACCAGTCGTTCAAGGTACTGGCGGGAGACGGCTTCGATCCTCTCTAAGTCCTCGTCTACCAGTCCTATGGTGGGAATGCACTTGGCTGCAACGCGTGGGCTATAGACAAGCGGGTTATCACATTTGAAGAAGACGGACACGGCTGAGACCACTATGAGTGAGAGGCCTGCCCTCTCGCCCCTGTTTGACGAGCCATCAACTCCAACAGTGAGAGCCTCCCTAGCTGCAGGGTTAACATCGAGCTCGACGAGCTGCAGGTCTCCTTCGAAGCCCTCGAGTCCCCTTATCATTGAGAAGTAAGCCTCGTAGAAGCGTTCAGCTTCGTCCCCAAGCATTTTCAGTGCTTCGTAGAAAAGCTGACCCTTATGTAGCTCTCTTTCTTCGAGTATTTTAAGAAGGTTCAGGGCGAGCCACCCCCTCCGCGAACTCCTCATGAAGCTCGAAAACGGTTTTGCGCCCATATCCGAGCCTAATATCCCCCTTATCGATCGCTACACATATGGGTTCCCTTATTGGGGTAGCCATCCCGGCGACCAGAAATTCCCCTACCCCCAACCTTGGAAGAATCCCCTTTATCTCGGGGAAGTCAGTGTACCCCTCTATGGCGCTCATATCGCTGGCAGCGGTAAGGCAGCCGCAGAAGAGAGTGCACAAGTTTGAGAAGACAGCTTTAGAGACCCTCGATATTCGCTGGTTAACTATAGTCAGGTTAGCCCCGAACTTCCGCCCCTCCTCTGAGAGACTGGTTATCTTCCCCAAACACAGGAACGGCTTGCCGACGATGACCTGCGAGTATGCCCCACCAGTTTCAGGAATGTAATTCTTGGCCTCATCTATCACCAAGTGTATGGGTAAGCGCTTCTTAAGTATCAGGTCAGCGATCGTCCCCAGCTTCGCCTGCCTCGCCTCAAGAGAGTCTTGAGAAGCGTCAACCACAAGTATCCTGTTGGCTGCAAGCCTCCAAACCTTGGAGTAATCCTCAATGCTGCTACCGTTGAAGAAGCTGGAGCCAAGCATTCTTATCCGCTTCTCGATGGCGACGCTCCAAGTCCTAGTAGACTGGTCCTTACTGTAAAACTCCCTGAGCCAGTCGTTGACGTAGTTCATGAACACGCCTGCGTCAAGCTTAACCTCTCCCCCCAGAAAGTCCATCACAAACAGGTCTGCCGCCACCTCGACCGCCTTACGCGCCTGAGACGGGAGCACGTCAAGCATAAGGAGTTTAACAAGGTCTCCTGAGTCCGTGGGGACGACGGGCAGCTCCGAGCTCTGGATCACCTCGAACCTACCACAAAGCTCACCAAGGTTCCCAGTAGCATACTCCCCTGTGTGATCCCAGACAAGAACGTTAATCTTCTTCGACAACGAGGATAAGCCGACGAGGAAGGACGCGGCCGTCACGCTCTTCCCCATACCGATGCGGGCGAAAATGCCGACGCCAAGCCTCAGAATGGCGGACGCGTCAACCTCTACAGGGTAGTCTGTCTCCCTTATTCGGCCTATCTCGAAATACTCGTCTTCCCTTGCAGGATCCTTAAAGAGAAGACTATAGTCGTTCTTACTGGCCACGTACACAGGGGAGCACGGTTTTGGAGGGTGAGCGATGCTTGTAACACCGGGACCGGCAGGCTTACCGTAAATTCTTAGCTCCCCATACTTTAGATTCTGCTCGAGCTGCGGGATCTCGCCGTAAATGCTGGAAAAATAGTTTAACACGTCGGTTGTAGCCCCCCTAGTAGCAGCGTTAAGGCTGGTGACCAAGCCTATAACCTTGATGCCGCCGTGCTTAACGGTTAACAGCTGCCCCTCGTAAACATACTCGTCAGCATAATCGAAGACAGCAAAGTTGCAAACTTTCGTGCTCGTCGGGCTCACGACGAACCCAACGGGAGCCTCACCTTTAAGGATCTGCTCTCCAGACCTTACATGGTCGTAATCCTCTACCTCAGAGCTCATGAACGCACGCAGCAAAGCAGGATCAAAATTGCTCCCCAAGGACACACGACCAACCCCGGCAACTACATTACAGACCGGCAATCCAATAGATTATAAATAAATTATTCATCAATGGAAGTATATCCTATCATATTATATAAATTTTTTCCTTTTTTTATGATAGGACTGTCTTAGAAAAATTAATTCTTTCGTCAAAAGTACATATGGAAGGAAAATGTTTTTCAAAATGGACAAAAGATTTGCTGGAGGATTTTCAGGTTTATAGAGGTTTTCTCCTATTACGAATATATAAAGAAGCGGATTTTTCGTGATAGGATCAGCCACGTTTTGAAGGAAAGACTTATAAGGTTTTGTAAATTAATTTTTATTAAATAACTTCCGTTGTTATTTTTTGAGATGAAAGATTGCGGAAGTGAGTGTCTGGTGGATGACGTGTTGAAGACGCTTATGGACCTGGACAAGGCTAAGACTAGGTTGGATGTTTTGAATGCGGTTCTAGATTATGGTCCCGTTTCTCCTTCTGAGCTTGCTGAGAGGCTTGGCTTATCCCAGAACGCCGTTAACATAGCGCTCCACTACTTGTCTAAGAGCGGTGTCGTGAGGAAGGTTGAGAGGGGACTTTACGAGGCGAACTACGCTGTTTTCTGTAAGGCTTTTTTGGCGTTGGCATTTAGGCTGAGGGATGTTATTGGGAGGTGAGGTATTGTGAGTAGGCTTGGTGACAGTGTTTTGAGACTTCGCGGGGGGAGCCTGAAGGTGCTGTCCCTCCTCTCGGTTTCAGCTAAGCCTCTTAGGCCGAGCGAAATAGCTGAGATCTTGAGGATGCCACTGAAGGACGTTGGGAAGTACCTTGTGCGGCTTTCCGAGAAGGGGTTGGTTTCGAAGGTTGAGGTGAACGGCTCCCCCGGCTATGTCTCCAACTTAGACTTACTGGAGCTTGTACTGGATCATGAGAGACGCTTGAGAAACTTGGAGTAGGATGAGGACCTGCTTTGAAGGTTGAGGACTTCGAGACTGCCTTTGAGCGCATTTTGGGGATGCGGGAGAGCTCCCTGAAGGTTTTAGTCTACATTCTGGTGAGGGGTGGCCGGGTTACCCCAAAGGAGATTGTTGATGAGACAGGGTTAAGCCAGAATAGTGTCTGGAAGGCTGTTAGGAGGCTGGAGGCTGCTGGCGTGATAAGGTCTGTTGAGAGGGGGAGCTATGAAGCGAACTACGGCTTCATACTAGCTCTGCTCCTCCTCAAACTGCAAAGGATAGCCAAAGTTGTTGGGGAGGGAGGAGTTGGGCAAGAGTGAGGCGGACGCTAGGTCTGGCTTCGCAAAGTTCTTAAAGCTTGGGGAGGCTTCTATGAGGATAGTGGAGTACGTCTTGTGCTCCCCTGACCCTGTTACGCCTAAGGAGTTGGTTGAAAATCTAGGGTTAAGTGAGGGGACTGTGTGGAACGCACTCAGTAGGCTTAGTAAGGCAGGCTTTCTGATCTCCACCGGGAGGGGAGAGTACAAGGCTAATCAGGGATACATACTTGCAATGATCCTCCTCGTTTTAGTCGAACTATATGAAAGGAGGGGAAGAGGAAGTGAGCGGCGGCTTCCAAAGGGTGAATCCTAGAGCAGTGATATCGGCTCTAATGGGTTTTAGGGAGAGAGGAGCGTCCGTTCTTTCATACATTTTAACGAAGCAGGAGGGGAAGCCTGTTCCGCCATCAGAGATCCAGAAGGCGTTGAACATCTCTCCGTCTAACCTTTCTCACTCAGGAAGAAGCCTTGAGCAGCTTGGCTTAATAAAGAGGAGCATAGACGGTTACACCCCAAATATAGGGGTCGTCGTGGATGTCCTCCTGTCGGTGGTATTAGACCTTGTGAGGCGGGTTGAGGAGCTGGAAAAAGCCATTGAGGGAAAATAGCGCTCATAAAAATCAACGCCAAGCAACAAGCAATAAACCGTAACTGTGAAAAGGTGCACCACTACTTGGCTGAAATTTCCACCGGAGCTCTAGAGTGCTTCTTTAAGTCTCCATCGAGCGCACACATTTCTTCACGCCGAAAGCTTCTTTTTTCTCTTAACATATTTCAAGGCATTTATGGCAGCCATGGCTCCCTCCCCCGCTGATGTTACAACTTGCATTCCGCCGCATGTGCAATCTCCAGCTGCAAAGACGCCTTCAATGTTTGTCCTCTGCCACCGGTCAACCTTGATGCACCCCCTCTCATCCACATCTACGCCTGCCTTTCTGACTAAGTCGCTTGTCGGCACACCTCCCAAAGAGATAAAGACGCCATCAGCTGGGAGAACATCTTCCTTCCCGTCCTCGTATGCTATTTTGACTGCCTCAACACCGTCTTTCCCAACTATGCCGGTAACCCGCGCAGCAACTACTTTTATACCTTTCTCCCCAATTTTTCGCACTAACTCTTCAGCTACTTCAAAGTGGCCACCATGGGTGATTAAGGTAACCTCTCCCGCTAGCTCAGCCAAAAAAATGGCGTCAACTGCCGCCTCCTCGCTAGATCCAACCACCACAACTCTTAATCCTTTGAAGAACGCGCCATCACATACAGGGCAGTAGCTCACCCCTCTCCCCAAGAGCTCGGTTTCTCCTGGCACTTTCAGCTTGCGCCTCCGAGTCCCCGTCGCAACTATCACGGCTATGGAAAGGTACCTGCTCTTCCTAGTTGTGACACTCTTCAGTTCACCCTTAAGCTCTAGGTCGATGACCTCCTCGAAAGTTTTCAGCTCGGCGCCAAACTTCGAGCACTGCTTAACCATCCGCTCAACAAGATCAACGCCGGCTATGCCTTCAGGAAACCCTGGATAGTTCTCTATGAGAGGAGAATCCCCCGCTCTTCCACCCGGAATTCCGCTCTCCAAGATAAGTGTCTTTAATCCTAGCCTAGAAGCATATATTCCGGCGGTTAACCCGGCCGGGCCAGCACCTATTATGATCAAATCATACACTTGCTCTCCCTGACTCAACACGTCGCCTCCAACCGGTAAAAGTCCAACATAAACTGTGCAGTCACTTTTTTATATTTTCTCACAGCGCCTCACTTAAGAGGCTTGTAAACTGGTGATGGTGCCTAGGGATAATTTTAAAAGTGAGTGTGGCGACATTTACTATGATTATAACGGCGTTATAAAGGTTAATGAAATGGCCGTAGCAAACGACATCACAGACCTAATCGGTAGAACCCCGATGATCAGGCTAAAGAGAGTCGTCGGGCCTAGCTCGGCTACTGTTTATGCTAAACTTGAGTGGTACAACGTAAGCGGCTCGGTTAAAGATAGGATGGCTTATTACGTTTTGAAGTATGCTGAGGCTGCTGGGAAGCTCAGCAGAGACAAGGTTATTCTTGAGGCTACTTCAGGTAATACGGGCATATCGATAGCTATGCTTGCCGCGGCGAAAGGATACAGGGCGGCGATAGTTATGCCTGAGTCAGTCAGTGCGGAGAGGCGGAAAATAATTAGGGCTTTCGGAGCCGAGTTGATCCTTTCACCTGGTGAGAAGGGAACTGGAGGTGCTATTGAGCTTAAGCAGAAATTGTTGAAAGAAAATCCTGAAAGGTATGTTGACGTAGACCAGTTTCGTGATCCAGCCAACATAGTAGCTCACTACGAGACCACAGGTAAAGAAATACTTGAGCAAACACAAGGGAAACTGGACATGGTTGTAGTCGGGGTAGGAACTGCTGGAACCGGTGTTGGAGTATCTATGCGAGTTAAAGAGTATAATCCAAATATAAAGGTGGTTGGCGTAGTTCCGGAGCTTGGCGTGAGCATTCAGGGGCTCAGAAACCCGGATGAACCCTACCCGACTCAACTCTTCAGAATGGAATTGTTTGACGAGATAATTGAAATTTCCAGGGAGCAAGTACCAGAAACGTTTGAAGTCGCTAGGAGAATAGCGAGGATGGAGGGATTACTAATAGGGATGAGTTCAGCGGCAATAATGTACGTCGCCCTAAAGAAGGCAAGGGAGATAGGGACAGGGAAAACAATAGTTGCTGTACTGCCGGATAACGGGTTAAAGTACCTCAGCACACCACTTTACAACTCTCCTTGAAGAAGGGGACCTCGCTTAGAGACCTGAAAAAGCGTGCGCTTTTGTTTAAAATGTTTAAAATATGTAAATCACAACTCTTAGTAACTGAAAAATATGTGAGATGTTAATAGAGGAAGCTTGTAGCGTTGTGGTGGTGGTTTCTTATGCGTCCTCCATGTGAGTTTGTTACGAAGTGCGTGCTTCCTGTTGTTCGTTCCCTTATAGTGAGGGAACTTATTAATAGCTATGGTTTCTCGCAGGTGGTTGTAGCTAAGATGCTTGGGGTCACTCAAGCTACGATAAGTCATTACCTGTATTCGAAGCGTGGTAAGAAGTACTTGGAGAAAGTAAGTTCGAATGAGGACATAGTGCAGATGGTAAAGAAGCTGGCTGACGGGGTAGCTAATGGGAGCGTCTCTGATGTGGAGTTGATAGCGCGCTTTTGTGACGTTTGCTCAAGCATACGTTCCAAGCGTTTATTGTGTGACGTTCAGGGGGAGCTTAACGTGGTAGGTGACGCATGTGGCCTTCGCAAGGAGACTTAAGGGGGCTTTCATGTACCGTGTTAACCATTTTCGAGCCCACTTTAAGCATGATTTGGCGATGCCACTGGGCGAAAACTCGCGGGAGGGAACGATCAGAGAAATTAGTGGGGAAAAATGGATTAAGCAGCGTGTAAGTGGTAATTGAAAGAAAAGTTTCAGCGTCTTGGAGTTGGAGGCTAGGGGATCATTATGGAGCCATTTTTGTCTCCTTAAAAGATTTCTTTGGGGGGCTGTATTATTCAGCTGGTGAGTGTGAAAGTTAAGAGGTTCGACTTGCTTGAGGGCAGAGCTGAATTCGTGGATGATTGGGTGGCGGTGGAGGAGCCCGTTGTGCTTTATGTTAACGGGGAGCGCGTCGCCAAGTTTCTGTCGCTTCCGTCTCAGCTGGAGGAGCTTTGTGTCGGTTGGCTTCTAACTCAGTCATTGATAGACTCTGTTGACGAGATAGAAAGCGTGGAGGTTAAAAGCGGGGAGGTTAGGATCCGCTGCAAGAGAAATATCTGTGCTAGATTGAGCAAGGCGGGGCTGGTAGTGGATTCAGCTTACGGGTATGAGGAGGGGGCACACTTCCGCCTTGACCGAGCTGTGGCTTTCGTTAGCTCGAAGTATAGAGTTAAAGCAGCAGAAATCTTGTCTTTCCTTAATGTTCTCAATGAGAAGTCGCGAGTGTTCAGGGTTACGGGAGGCACTCATTCTGCTGCAATATTCAGCAACGAGGAACTTGTGTCTTTCGCTGAGGATGTAGGACGGCATAATGCCGTCGACAAAGCGGTAGGTGCAGCCGCTATTCGAGGAGTCGACTTCTCCTGTTCAGTTCTTGCGAGCACTGGGAGGCAGCCGGCCAATATGGTTCTAAAGGCTGCACGCGTCGGCATACCCATAGTTGCATCCATTTCCGCTCCACTACATTCAGGAATAATTGCGGCGGAGAAGGCGGGGGTAACACTAGTTTGCTTCGTGAGAGAAAAACGAATGAACGTTTACACCCACCACGAAAGGATAGAGTGAACTTTCAATTCCCCTTTAATGGGATTTTGGTTTTTGAAATTGAAGACTGATAAGAGTTGGAGTTGAAAAAGTAGCAAATTGGCGGGGGATGTTAGCTTAGAATTTTCTCGAGAGTTTTTTCCACGTCTTCTTTGTTCTTAGCGTTCTTGAATATTACGCGGCCTGTCCTGTAAACTTTCAGGGTTTTCCCTTCATATGTCACGTCGAACATTACCCCTGAAAGTGATCTCAGAACTTGCCCGTGCTTTATGATCTTTTCCAGGGCCTCGTCTTTTTTGGTGCGCTTGAATGTTACTATGAATTCCTTCTCTTCACCGCATGCCTCCTCTATGCCGGCAACGTACTCATCTAATGGCGTTTCAACCCCTCCGACAAATTATTTAAGATGTCAACCATACGGTCTACTTCCTCCCGCGTGTTGTAGATGTAGAAGCTTGCTCTAACCGACGACTTTAAACCTAGGCGCTGGTGCAATGGCTGAGCGCAGTGAAGGCCGCTTCGAACCATTATCCCAAACTGGTCGAGTAGAAGAGCTAGGTCATGCGAGTCGATGCCAGTCATGTTGAAAGGTATTATTCCACACCTCTCGGTTTCTTTTCCTGGACCGTAAACCCTTATCCCGCCTACCTCTTCAATCCTTTCTAGAGCGTAGAGCGCTAAGTTTCTCTCGTGTATGTAAACGTTTTCCATGCCTAACCTCCTAAGGTATCTTACCGCCTCCATGAGGCCAACAGCGCCGCACACGTTTGGCGTTCCAGCCTCGAACTTCCAAGGCAACTCGTTCCATGATACATCGAGATCTCCCTTATTCTGAACGTAACATACATCTTTTATCATACCTCCTCCAAAGAGAAATGGCTCTCCCTCCTCCAATAGCTCGCGCCGAGCGTAGAGGACTCCTATACCTGTTGGGCCAAGCATCTTGTGACTGGAGAAAGCTAGAAAGTCTACGCCAAGTTTTTTAACATCTACCGGCATGTGGGGGGCTGATTGGGCTCCGTCCACGAGCAGTAACGCGTCGTTCTCATGTGCGAGCTTCGAGATCCTTTTTATGTCGTTAATGACGCCTGTAACATTTGAAACGTGGGTCACACATACGAAACGTGTCTTTTCCGTTATCTGTTGCTCCAAGTCCTCGTAGTTCAGAGTGCCATCACCTTTGACGTCCACGTACTTGAGTTTGAAGTTCCTGAACTTCGAGAGAGTCCACCATGGGACAATGTTGCTGTGATGCTCCATTAGCGTGACGGACACTTCGTCATCCGGATTTAGCCTTGACCCCCAAGAGTAGGCAACCAGGTTTATGGCTTCAGTCGTGTTCTTCACGAAGACCACTTCTTCGTAGCTCTCTGCGTTTATGAAGCTTGCCACTTCTTTGTGTGCCTCCTCGTAGAGTTCAGTTGCCTCCTGAGAAAGGGTGTGAACCGCCCTGTGAATGTTAGCGTTGTTCTCCTCGTAAAACTTCTTCATCGCATCTATAACGCTCCTTGGCTTCTGGGAGGTTGCAGCGTTGTCGAAGTAGATTATGGGGTGACCGTTCACTGTCCTGCGGAGAATTGGGAAGTCCTCTCTAATACTGTACGGGTCGAACATGTTTAGGTGCCACCTCCAATTCTCTTAGCAAGCCTCTTCGCCAGCTCTTCCTCCTCTAAAGCCTGTTTCTCCTCGAAGGTCGGCTCCTCCGGGATCCAGCCGGGCATCTCCCCTCTTCTCCTATAGTAGTCTCGTATCGCCCTCCTCATCGCGCCAACTGCCAACACACCGCAATGAAACTTAACTGATGGTAGTCCGCCGACCTCCTCTGCAACATGCTTCCAAGATATTTCCCACGCCTCCCTAAGGGTTTTCCCCTTCACCATCTCTGTGAGGATGCTTGAGGTGGCTATGTTGGCGGCGCAACCATAGCTTTCAAAGCTTGCCTGCTCTATCACATCGCCCTCGCCTATCTTGAGGTAGAATGTTATCATGTCTCCGCACGCAGGATTCCCCGCAACTGCCGAGGCGTCAGCGTTTTCCATCCTTCCAAGGTTTTTAGGATTCCTGAAGAGTTCTAAGATTTTTGGGCTGTAGGGAAGCGGAGTCCTCGACACGCCTAACCCCCCATGCTCCCATATATTGTTCTGAGCCTAGCAACGGATTCACATATAGCTTGGAGGACGTAGTCTATGTCCTCGTCTGTGTGATACCGTGTGACCTTCATCAGGATGCTCCCATGCGCCTCCTCAAACTTTCTCCCGATCGCTAGTAGCACGTGGCTTGGCTGGAGGATACGCCTAGTGCACGCGCTCCCACTTGAAACGTAAACACCTTTTAAGCTCAGCTCAACGGTCAGGGATTCGCCTTCACACTTAAGAAAGCTGACGTTAACGTTGTCCGGCGACCTTCTATCGCCTTTTGGCCCATTGAGCAATGTCTCATCTATTCCGTTTAGGATTCCATCTATGAGTTTATCTCTGAGATGCCTCATGTGTGCAATGTTCCTTTCGAAGTTCGTGAATGCTTTCTCTGAAGCGAAGGCGAAACCCACAATGAGAGGGGTGTTCTCGACGCCGGGCCATAGCCTCTGGGTTCCAAATTGTCCTTCCAGTATTTTTTCGAGGGAGACGCCACTCTTAACGTATAGAGCGCCGACGCCTCTTGGCCCAAGAATCTTGTAGCTACTTATAGTTGCTAGGTCGACGCCGAGACGCTCAACGTCGAAGATTATCCTTCCATAGGCGTCAGAGGCGTCGGTGTGAAAGAGGGATTCAGGGCTCCTGTCCTTCACTATTTCGACAGCCTCTTTTATTGGCTCAATTGTACCTATCTCATTGTTAACGAACATGAAACTGGCGAGAATAACTTCTCGGTCGGCAACCCTCTTCAATTCTTCAAGGTCAATTATTCCTTCTTCATCAACAGGAACTTTTACCGTGACGAAGCCGTAACTTTCCAGCATGCGACAAACGTGGAGGACACTTAGTGGCTCAATTTCCGAGATGATTATTTTTCGTCCGTTCTTTTTCTGCTTAAGCGCGGCACCAATCAGGGCGAGATTGTTAGCTTCTGTCTCGCCAGGAGTGAAATTAATCTCTTCGGGCTCCCTTGCACCGATAAAGCCAGCGACTTTCTCAGCAGACTTCCATATAGCCTCGTAAGCTTCCCATCCCGGCTTATGGGTTAGCGTCGGGTTTCCATAAGCGACCTTATTGAAGTAGGGCAACATGACCTCAACGATCTCGCCGGGGACAGGGCTGGAGTTCTCGAAGTCCAAGTAAACCTCCTTTTCCAGCTCACCATGAGCCTTAATCAGCTCTTCAACTCCGCCCATCACAAACCACTCCAAGCTAATCTCCATAACTGATCATATAACTATGTTATAAGAGTTTCGCGCAAAAACGGTAGAACTGTTCTTTTGAAAAACTTTTTATTTTACTTCAGCTTTTTACTGAACTAAGCCTTTAAAGCATTAGAGGTGGATGAGGAAAATTTTCGCCGCCCTCCCGCTGGACGACATTTTGAGGATCGTGGCAACGGAGTTCATAGTCTCAGACGGCTTCCTAGACGATGAAGGCGTCCCCACATTCATCCTCCCCCCAGACCAAGAAACAAAGGAGCCATTCAAGCGCCTTCTGGATAGACTAAGGCTCTACAACCTTTTAGCAGTCATGAGGTACGCTAGCCTGGATGCAGTTTACGCCAACCGACCATACTCTTCAAAAGCAGGGGAAAAAGTTATAGTACTAAGAGTGCTCCCAATTGGGGAAAGAAAGAGGAGGAGCATTGCGATCAACTTAGCTCTTCTCGCCGTCACAACGGTGTCCATATTCTTTGCGGGATACTATTACGCCAGTAACTTTAACAACAACTTGCTTTTCCTATTCTTCTTCTTTAAACTCCCCCTCCTGTCCTATCAGCCCCCAATAGTAAACGCGGTATATTACACTCTTGCAATTTACGGGATTATCGGACTCCACGAAATGGCACACTATACTGTCTCCAAGTTAAGAGGTGTCAGGGCGACACTGCCATACTTCATTCCCGGCTGGCCCTTCGGAACCTTCGGCGCATTAATCATGCAGGAAACGCCGATAGCGAATCGAGACGAGCTCTTTGACGTTGGATTCAGCGGTCCAATAACAAGCTTAGTAATAACAATATTAGCAACTGTCGCCGGAATAATTATAGCTCCCGTAATACCCCTACCCACATTACTCGAAATAGAGGAAATTTCAAAGGCAACAGGAATGCAACTACTTAGTCCGTGGCCTACACCGCTACTATACGATCTGATTAGAATGATCGTGCCTAAGCCCGTATATGGCGCAGAGTTACTGCACCCCCTACTGTGGGCTTCATGGGCCGGTATGCTCATCGTGGCGCTTAATCTTTTCCCCATAGGACAGTTAGATGGCGGGCACTGTGCTCGTGCCGTGTTAAGCATGAGGACGCACTACTTGGCGTCGATCATCTCGGCCGTGGTCATGGCGTTGCTGGGATACCTCCCCATGGCTTTCCTAGCTCTCCTACTTTCCATAAGGGGGCACCCCGGACCCCTAGATGACGTATCCGAAACAACTATTTCAAGAAAAATAGGATTCATTGCATGTCTCATATTGGCAATACTCTGCATACCGACATTTACGTTCTCACTCTTCTAATCCGCAAGGGTGAAGAGGAGCAATAATGGGGGGTACAGCTATGCTGAGAGACTGAAAATTCAAATTTAATTTTAAATTCGGAAAAGAGGGTCTAGTTAGCGTCTTTTTTTGTAGCGAGGATGGCGGCTCCATGAGGTACCACTTTGATCTTCGCGTTTCTTCCGGTTAGTTTCAGTGCTTCCCTCAGCCCTTCTTCCACGCTTTCGATTGGTGTAACGTTGAAGACGGCCTCCAGCTCCTCTGCGGGGAGAGAGGACATTACGAATATCTTCACTTTTCCTAGGGCTTTCGCTAGGTAGTAGGCTTTATGTCCCCCTAGCTTAAAGTCGCTTTTCAGTCTTCTCTCCATTTCATCTATGCTCAATCTTTCCTTCATCCATTCGTAGAAAACTTGGTTTCCGACGCCGTCCCTGCACTCTGCCAAGAAGATTACACATCCCCCCTCCCTTACTATTGGGATGATACTGTCAAGCGCTTTGTGCGCCTGATATAGGTCAATGTCTTTAGGGTATCCTCCGGCGCTCAAAATGACTATGTCGACTGGTTCAGTTTCCACCTTGTAGAGGCAGTCGACGAGCCTCACTCCCTCTATGAAGGCTGCCTCCACGTCACCACTGAAAACCCGGATTATCTCGCCATTGGTGTTCTGGACGGCGTTAACTATAAAGTCTGGCTTGGCGAGACGGGCAGCCTCAGTCATGTCAAGGTGGACTGGATTGCCGTCAAGCACGCCGCTTCTAGCAGCAGGATGGAGCATCATCGCGTGGTTGAACAGTATTGTTTCCCGCGCCGAGACCCCCGGAAGAATGCTCTTGCGCCCTCCAGTGTAGCCCGCATAATAGTGGAAAGTTATGTCTCCAGTGAGAATTTTCGCGTCTGCCTCGGCGACTAGGGAGTTAACGTAAACACTGTTGCCAAAGGAGGTCTTCCCGAGGAAGGTTACGTCGCCATCGCAGTTATGGCTAACCCACTCATACCGACTCCACACATCTTCCCCCAGCAACACCTTTGCTTCATCATCTTTAACCTTCCTGTGGGTGCCGCAACCGAAAACGATCGTCACATCCTTGCGTTGGAAGCCAGCATCATTGAGCTCGCCGAGAAGCCCGGCAAGAATTTCACGGGTTCTAGTGTCTCTAGTATGATCGTTAACGATCACCACAACGTTACGCTTGCCTCTCATCACCACGTGAAGGGGTGGACTAGCTATGGGGCTTCTAATGCTTCTCCTAACTTCGCCCACTGGGTCAGCGCACCCCGGAACATCCTTAACTTCGAGTACGCCGGCGAAGTTCTCGTCCGGCACATCAACCTCCACTTCAGCTGAGCCATACCTTAATGTAACTCTAGCCAAGAGACCACCCAAGAAAACGAGAAGCACAAACCAGTATAAAAAGGCTCCAGAGCTGCCAGCAGAAAAACATATATTTCGGGATAATTTATCCTATATTGAAACTTTATCTTCACCGTTACCTAACGTTGAGATTATCATGTTTTGCGCTTTTGTAGCTGGCTTCGTTTTTGGTGTTAGGGTCGGGGGAAGGGTTGGGGCGCTTTCCATGTTTCTTTTCAGTGCTATTTCTCCTTACGGATCTGGTTTGGGTTATCCTTTCCTGCTCGCGACTCAGGTCGCCGGCATGTCTGTTGCTGGGTTAGTGGGGGGGGTTTACTTAGGAGGTTGCTTCGAAAATTTAGGTCAACTTCTCCTTGAACCTGTATTTTTTGGCGTATCCGGGGCTGTAGTTACTTTACTGTACGACACAGTTACGACTTTAGGTTTCATGTACCCCACGACTCCGAGTTCTTCTCGGTTTTCGTGGCCGGCACTCCTTTCACCGTAATCCACGTGGCGAGCAATGTGATTCTCCTGGGGCTTGTAGCACCTTTCGTTGTGAAATCCGTTAGGGCGATGCTAGGTGAAGTTGAAGTTGAAGAGGCACCTGTTGCCGGGGGAAGGTTTGCAACGAAGGTGAAGAAGGAGAAGAGGAGGTTTCACTGTGAAGGTGGAAGCTTTATTAAGAGTTTCCCAACTCTATCACTAGAGCCCCCGTTTTGCAGGCCATGGCGCAGGTGAAGCATTCCTTTCTTTTGGCGCATTTTGACGTGTCGACCTCGAAAGGGTCTATTTTTGTTATTGCATGTAGGGGGCATGCATTCATGCAGGCTGCACATTTGCTGCAGTTTTGAGGGTGCTTTAGTTTGGGATAGTTGAACGGCAAGATTTCAGCCTTTCACGGTAGTTAACTCATGTGAGCACGTAACAAAGTGGTTTAATATTGTTTCTGCTAGGGAAACTCTTTAAAGGGGGCATCTTTTGAGAGTGGTGGTTTTCCTCTTTAAGGTGACGTTGTTGCTTGCGGGTTTAGGAAGTGGATATTCATCGCTGCGTGGTTATTTGTGGAACTTGGAATAACAGATTTTCACGTTCATGTCTGCGGCGGGAAGTTCAGGTTTGGCATAAGAATATCGGCTGGGCTAAGAGAGCACCAGGACGACATCCGAGAATTGGATACATGGGTGGCAAGCTCAGCCCCCTACACCAGAGCTACCCTAGCACCTTTAGCTTCTACCTCTAAAAGCTTGGGATTAAAGTTAAACTACGAGAGTACTCCAGCCACACTAATGAAGAGGCAGACAAAGGAGAAAAGTAAGTGGGGGGATGTTAAAAGCTAAGCTTAAATCCCTTTTAATAAGTTTTGGATGGAGTATCATTCGTAAAATGGTTTCTCCCTACCGGGAGATAGTATGCAGAATGCTGATATTCTTCCCGTGCTTAAATTCGTCGGAGAGAATTTTCGTTAAGATGCATGTGGCTATGGAAGCCTAAGATTGACTAAAAGGCTTTTGGAGTTTTTCTACACCATCCACGAAACAACGTGCTGCCGCTTTCTGATGGGTTACGTTTTAGCTCCCACCATCCTCTTAAAAACCTTCACACATGCTAAAAGGGAGACAGCTGCAAACGTGGAAGAGACTTTGCAAAAAAACACAGCAACTTCATCAAGAGACTTCTCTTCAGGCAGACTCCCCAATTGGGTAGCACCAAGTAAAACTAGGTGTTGTAGGGGCTTTCCATGACCACCCATTAGAACTAGCTTTCTATCGTTTTTGCCAGTTTTGATAACTCTAAGAGTATATCCTTAGATAGGTTGTTGACTAATTCCAGTATTTTCCTGACACGGTCGTCTTTTAACTTGTAGAAGGCTCTCTGTCCTTCCTTCCTGTATGCAAGGATCCCCGAGTCAACTAGGATTTGAAGATGCTGGGAGATTGTGGACTGCGATTTCCCAATGAATGGGATTATTTCACATTGGCACTTTTCTCCCTCCTCAAGGAGATTTAGTATTTTTAGCCTCGTTTCGTCCGCCAAGGCTTTTAGCACTTCAACGTTTTTCTTTATGAGGAGTGCTTTTTTCTCCAATACTTTACCCCCCACGCATGTTCGCTTAATGGGCACGTCACACTCTATCTATTTTAATGAGAAAAATCGAAATATATTAATATTCACATGTTTTCAGGTTAGCCGGCCAGCATGTTAGTACTTCAAGGTGCTCCATCTTGAGGTTTGTAGTTGTTGTTCTCGAACCCCCCAGTTCGGATAGGACAAGAAAAATTGTGAGCTTACTGGAGGAGCTAGTAGAGCTCGGCGCTGACGTTTCAGTCTACTTTTTGGGGGACGGCGTTTACTGGGTGGTGAAGGGGTGCCTTGATAGGGTTGCCGACGGGGGATTAAAGTTTTTTGCGGGAGAAGGCGACCTTGAGGCGAGAGGCATTATGGGGGAGCTCCTCTCAGAAAAAGTTAAAATCCTCCCGGATGTGATTGATAAGCTTGTTGAGGAGGTTATGGAGGAGGCGGAAATGGTTTTAAGCGTGTAGGAGGGCTCTCCTTTGGGGAAAACATTAACGATAATTCTGTATCGTGAACCCTACGCGTCCCAGAGAGTTAACATAGGGTTAACTATCGCTGAGAAGGCGCTGGAGAAGGGGTATGGTGTTAACGTTTTCCTCTACATGGATGCCGTGCACGCCCCTAAGAGGGGACAAATGCCAAAGCACTTCCTCAACGTAGGTGAAAGGCTCCGCACCCTAGTTGAGAGGGGCGCAAGGGTTAGGGCGTGCTCTCGGTGCGCGGCCGCTAGAGGGTATGTAGATGGGGACGCTGATGGCGGGGTTTACCCGACGAGCCAGTACGTTGATGGCGTATCTATTGTTAATTTGCGCGAGTTAGGGGACTGGATTAAGACGAGCGATAAGGTACTAGTGATTTAGGTGGTGGTTAGATTCGAAAAGATTATACTAATTATTACGAAGCCACCCTACGGCTTGGAGGACTGCTTCAGCGGGCTCTATGTGGCGGTCGCATGCCTCAACAGTAGCCTGAGGTGCAATGTGATTTTTATAGGCGACGGGGTATACGCGGCTCTCGCTCAACAAAACACTGAAAAGCTTTCTGTGCCCAGCGTCGAAGACCTCATTTACGCGCTACTTCCCGATGCAAAACTCTACATTCACAAGAAGTCTCTACTCGAAAGAGGAATACCTGAATCGAAAATTATAAAGGGTATAAGACTGGTCGAAGACGAAGAAGTGGCAGAGCTACTGCTAAGAGAGGGAGAGGGCGTGATAACATTTTAGGGTTCCAGACTAAGTATGGATAGGTATTGATCCATGCTTAGTCTTTGGGGTTCATGAGCCTTAAAGCTCCTCACGGGTTCATTGGAGCCTGCATCAGCCTCTCCCCCCGTCAGGGTGAACCCACCCCACCCCCTCACAAGCTCATTGAAGAGCTTCTGAGATGGGGGAAGACCCTCCACCTGAAGGTATAAGTTTATGCAGGCGTTAAGCTGCCTATCAATCTTTAACCCGCAACTCTTGCACTCGTAGAGTGCTCCTTTCGGGGCATTAACCATCCCACTGGAGCACCTCCTACTCGAGTTGTACGGGCTTAGAAGCTGAACTCTAGACTTGTAGCTCATCAAACCAATTATAGTTCTCCAATCGCTTTTTGCAATTTTCCTGTTGTGGGTTCTCGACTTTCTGAACATTTTTTCCTTGTTGAGGTCTTCGAAGCCGTGAACGTAGCCCCTAAACGCCTCAGCAATCACTCTCGTTACTTTGTGAATAAAGTCCCTTGCCCTATTTCTCTCTCTGTTCGAGTATTTCTCCAGAACTCTCCTTAAAGATGGCTTCTTTGAAGCTTTACTTTGCAGTCTCTGCCTCTTCAGCTCGTAAACTCTGTGTACGTGGAAGAGCTTTCCAAGGTCTACTCTTATCCATCCTATTTCTGGGTTGAAGCCGTCGATGCTCCTCTCATTACAATCCCATGCAATCGCTCCTTTCGGCTCCTCAACTCTTTGATTAAACCTAAAAGTAATGATCAGAAACTTCTCGTTGAGGATTAGTTCCCCCATCTCCCCCTTAGCCCTACTCCAAAACCAAGCGTTCTGGACATCGAAAACCAAGTGCTCTTCGAACGGTCTAATGCTTATCTTGACCTTACCGTTCTTGTAGGAATACAGTGTCTCCTTCACCCTGACAAACTTCTTCTTAACAACTGGCTTCGTTTTCGCCCTTCTTCCATCCAAATAATTCCTTCTCCAAGACTTCAGAATTGAATAAGCTTGCTTGATTGCAGAGTCAACGTAGTGAGCGCAGAAAACCCAGTCTCTAAGCAAAGAGTCCCTTAAGTTCCGCTTGAATTCGCTGCTCTTCGGAATTATCGGGATCAACCTTCTCCTCTTGGTGACCTTCTCCTTCCAAGTTATGTTTTTCCAGATCTCGTTGATTGCTCTCTGAAGCATCCATCTATAAGATTCTAAGAACCCTTTAACCTCGTAGTTGTGCTTTACTTTGTAGGACCTAACTTGATATGAGCACTCTGACACCGCTAACCCTCCCTTATACCCTACTATGGCTCCTTAAAGCTTTCCAGCGAAGGAGAGAATAGTTATAGATCGTCGGTGGGCTCTTCTTGCGGCTTCGCTTCGTGATTACACTTCTATCTCGGTTCCAACTTCTCAGAGTTTTAAATCCAGACCTCGTTAACCTGTCTTCGTAGGCGATTTTTAGAAGCCTTTCTCTCCGAAACCATCGTGTAGTGGCTCCAAGAAGCTTCTTTGAGTGTGTAGAGTTCCTCACTCATTAATAACTTATCTATACTTATAACTATTTAAAGTTTCTACTTAGAAACTGCTAACAACGGCGTCGCAGAGGCGGCACTCGAAAGAGGAAACTTAATGGCGCTCTAGCTAGCTGACCGCCGTCCAGCAGTTTCACTATAGAGAGACATAAATAGTCGTAGGTGACGATAAACATCAATGGAGAGGATATGCACAACCAAAGAAGCTCGTAGGAGCTTCGACAAAAACATTAATAACTGCCACCTCACACCCCGGCTCCTAGGTATAGAGAGGAGGGTTTCGAGGAGCGATTGGAGGAGCATAATTGCTTTTTGGTTGCAAGTTGGGGTTCAGACGC
>JAHAWR010000077.1 GCA_018383835.1 Candidatus Jordarchaeia archaeon
GTTTCCCGAGGCGATAGGGGGAACCGGAATCCGGGGTGGACGACTACGACCTCGGCTTCGACAGCATGGGCTGCCTCCATCGCCTTCAGGGTAACGCTGACGGACGCCTCCTTTAACTCTTCGTAGAAGTTCGAAATGTCGACGAACGTCGGAACGTGGGCGAGCATCACGAGGTTACCTGACGAGAGAACGTCCACTAGCTCCCTCCTCTTGGCGATCACCTGGGCAGGAATAGAGGAGGGATACTCTATCGCCAGCTCAAACCCGTCGAAGCCATTCTCCACCGCGAAACGAGCCTCGTCAATGGGGTCAAGGAACGTGATGTTCTCCATACAAACCTTCACGTAGCACACCACCTCACACACCTAATGGAACGTTCCCCCTCCAGCATAAAAGCCTTCTGAAAAAACGAGAAAAGAGAGGGGAAGAAAAGTGAGAAGAGGGAGTTAAATAGAGTTATAGTGGGGGTTTCTTGTCACGCCACGGGTTGACTTTTTCGAATGCTCTCGATGCTTGGAGTACTCCGAGGTCGTCGTGTCTTCTGCCGACTATCTGGAGCCCCACGGGTAGTCCGTTCTTTGTGAATCCACACGGAATTGAGGCTGCCGGCTGCCCTGTGAAGTTGAAGGGGTATGTGAAGGGCATCCACCCTAATGGTCCGACGGGGGTTCCGGCGATCTCTGTTGGCCCCATTCCCTCCTCGAGCTTGAAGGCTGGCACTGCCGTTGTGGGCGTCAGCAGGAAGTCGTACTTCTCAAATATCTTCCTGACAGAGTCCCATAGCTCCTCCCTCCTGACGCGCACCTTAATGTAGTCCCTGAAGGATAGCGTGTCGGCGAGTGGGAGGAAGCTGAGGTAGAGAGGGTAGGCGACACTCTTCCACTCCTCCAGTCTGTCTCCAATCATCGCTACTACTTCTGCCACCACTAAAGTGACCATCTCGCCCTCTAGATTTGGTATGTCAACTTTGACTTCTTCAACCTCTGCGCCCGATTTCTCGAAGGATGAGGCTGCACGCCTAGTCAGCTCCTCGACCTCAGGTTCTACTGTTGCGTAGCCCAAGTTGGGAGAGTAGGCGAACCTTTTGCCCTCAACGCCCTCATCCAGCCTTTCAAGGTAGCTGAAGCCGACCGCGGGAAGCGATAACCTGTCGCGTTCGTCTGGCCCAGATATGACGTCCATCACTAGGGCGGCGTCGGCAACCGTCCTCGTTATGGGCCCATTGGAAACCATATCGAGGAACACGGGTATGTCGTGGCAGCTTGGGACGCGCCCGAGGGAGGGTTTGAACCCGTAGACTCCGCAAAGCGCGGACGGTATCCTTATTGATCCGCCTCCATCATTCCCTATGGCGACCGGGCATATCCCTGACGCCACTGCAGCCGCCGCTCCGCCGCTTGACCCGCCGGGCGTCCTCTCAAGATCCCAAGGGTTTCTGGTAGCCCCGAACAGGAGGTTGTCGGTTATCGGAATTAGTGCGAACTCCGGGAGGTTGGTCTTTCCAAGTATTATAGCGCCAGCCTCTTTTAGCCTCTCAACTAGTATCGCGTCCTCTTTTGGAACGAAGTTCTCGAACATCTTCGAGCCGAAGGTTGTCCTCACGCCCTTCGTAAGTATGTTGTCCTTGATGGTTACGGGGACGCCGAACATGGGGCGCCTCACGCCTCTTTTAGCTTCCTCCTCAACCCTCTCAGCCTCCCGCCTAGCTTCCTCCTCGAGCAGGGTCACCACGGCGTTTATTTTTGGGTTGCACTCTCGAACCCTCTTAAGTACCGCCTCGACAACATCCACGGGGGAAATCTCTCCAGCCGCTATGCCCCTAGAAAGCTCCACAGCACTCATCCAGCACAGCTCCCCACCAGGCAAAACAACCACCCCCAGAAAGATCACTCACCCAACACTTTAACTTTATTCCTGCAAGCGTAAAGCTCCCTGGAGACGAACCTTTTAAAGAGGGAAAAGTCAAGTTTCAAGGTAGTTTTCCTTTAGGAGGGATGCGTGTGGAGACGGTTCTTTACCGTAAAGACGGACACGTCGCCGTGATAACGATAAACAGGCCCGAAGTACACAACTGCATAGACCCTGAGACTAACTGGAGGCTCACTGAGGTGTGGCGCAGGTTCGCCGAGGACGGTGACGCGTGGGTTGCAATAATAACGGGGGCGGGAGACAAGGCCTTCTGCTCAGGAGCAGACCTCAAAAAGTGGCACAGCTACGTCTTGGAGCAGGGGGTAGGGTTTCCGAGGCGGAGCGCCTACTATGGGCCAGGTTTCGGTGGGCTGACCCGTGGCATACAGATATTCAAGCCGGTCATAGCCGCAATAAATGGCATGTGCTACGCTGGGGGGCTGGAGCTTGCCCTAGCGGCAGACATAAGGATAGCCTCCGAGGACGCGCGCTTCGGCTTCCTGAACAGAAGGTGGAACGTTGGGCTGGGCGACGGCGGAACACAGAGGCTTTGGAGGGTAGTGGGGCTCGGGAGGGCACTCGAGCTCATCCTCACAGGCAAAGAGATAGACGCGTGGGAAGCATACAGGATAGGGCTGGTCAACGAGGTGGTGGCGAAGGAGAAGCTCATGGAGAGGGCGAAGGAGGTGGCTGACCTCATATGTAGCTACCCTCAGGGCTCGATCAGAACAGACAAGGAGGCTGTTGTAAGGGGGCTCGGGCTCCCGCTGGAGGACGGGTTGAGGCTGGAAAACCTCCTCTTCTGGACTCTCCTCTTCAACAAGGACTTCTTTGAGGGGCCGAGGGCGTTCAGCGAGAAGAGGAAACCAAAGTACACTAATGAGTCGGAGAAACTCGGGGAAGTGTTAAGAGTATAGGGAGGTACCGTAGACGGCGGCGAAAAATGGCGGAGCCCGCTCCACGGCTATGCTCAGAATAATATTTCATCTTTTTTTGTGAAAAAGTCTAGCAACCCGACGAGCCCCGCCCCCTGAGAACGTATAGTATGAAGTTAGTGAAAGCCATTTCGGGCTTGGAGCAGAACTGACCGTTTGGATGGCGCCGAGAGAAGCGAGATTCTAGTAGTTGGAAGCGGAGGCAAACGAGAGCTCCTAGAAAGAAAAGTGGGGTGGAGATAGGAGAGAAAAATGGTTGCATGAAAGGTACCTTAGTGGTTCCCTGAATAGATATTTTTGTGGGCTTTTGTCGCCTCTTTATGTAGGGGCTGCCGACGTGTACCCTGCCTCTGGCGGGAATGTGGAGGGCTGTAGCATCTGATGTGATGCTTTACCGTTGCCTCCCGAAGGCCCTTCGAAGGCATAAAGGGGGAAGGGGACGAAAACTTATGAATCACGTAACGGTGAACGTGACACTAGCTGTCCTTCGCAGGGATCCCTGAAGGGAGAAGAAAGAAAGGAGGGGGTTCCTCTCATTTTTTCTTTATTCCGAGTATTTTTCTTGCCTCGTCGGGTGTTGCTATTTCTCTTTGAAGTTCTCTCGCTATTCTCACGACTTTCTCCACGAGCTCTGCGTTGCTCTTAGCTAGGACCCCTCTTTCAATGTATATGTTGTCCTCCATGCCGACTCTGACGTGTCCTCCGAGTATTATTGCTGCGGCAGCCATCTCCATCTCGTACCTTCCAGGGGCGCAGACCGACCAAGTCCAGTTGCTGGGTATTGATTCCACGCAGTATAGGAGCGTTTTCAGGTTGGGAGACATGCAGGAGAGCCCGTTGAACATGACGAACTGGACGTGGAGAGGCTCCCTGAGGGAGCCTTCAGCCACAAGCTTTTTCGCCGCGTTGATCATCCCCGTGTCGTATATTTCGAGCTCCGGCTTGACGCCGTTCTCGTACATGTAGCCCGCCCACCTGACTATGGTGTTTATTGGGTTACCGAAGATCATGTCTCTCAGCTGAGGTATACCCATGTCCTCCCAGAGGTTTATGGAGCCCATGTTGAGGGAGCACATCTCCTGCCCGAAGGTTGTCCTCTCCTTCATCATATCATCCAGCTTCTCTGGGCTAACGAATCTCCCTCCGCCCGTGGTAACGTTAATTATTATGTCTGAAGCTTCGCTCTCCCTGATCCCCTCGACGTACTTTTTCAGGGTTGGGTTGGGATCCGGCGCGGGGCCCCCTGTTTCAGGGTCTTTGGCGTGGAGGTGAACCACTGATGCCCCTGCCTTCCTGACCTGAACGGTCTCCTCAACCACCTCTTCGACAGTGCTGGGAACGTGGGGCGTCAGAAACTTTGAAACGTAGTCCCCGCCAGTTATTGCAGCCGTTATTATTAAAGGAGGCTTTTCAACCACAATATCTCCTCCAACCAGCGTTGGAAGCAATAGTGGGAAATGCGAATAAAAAAATTGCTTTTTACTGTCGATTGCCCTAGGAGGCCTTTAGCTTACAACTGGCAGTTAACGCGGCTTCATCCTCTGTTTCTAGGCTGGACTCGTTCAAGTGCGTTAAAAATCATCTTTGGCAGGCTATGGCTGCGTTTTTCGAAACTCTTAAAAAGTTCTTAATGGAAGTTTGTTTTCTGGAGAGCGTGTCTGGGTGGTTGGATGGAGACTGCCGAATATTGGATTAAGAGGAGGGAAGCGGAAAAAAGAAACTTCTTTGAGGGAGTGAAACAGCAGGAGGCGGTGATTGCCGGTAAGAGGGGCAAGGTCCCGATATTCTACTACGACGCGCGAGCTGTAATGATGGTGCTACCGGCATCAGCCAGTAAGCTCCGGGAGGTACTGCCTGACGTGTACGAGCCTGCGACACTAGTCCCCGGAGTCGGGCTGGTCGCCATATCAGCGTTCAACTATCGCAACACCGACATAGAACCCTACAACGAGCTCGCGGTAGCTATTATTCTGAAGCAGCCGCATGCTGGCAGTGTTCTAAGACAGCTTAGGAGGCGCGCGTTCCACGTCTACATACACTACCTTCCGGTGGACACCGAGATCGCGTTAAGGGGAGGGGTGGACTACTACAACTACCCGAAATTCATAGCGAAGTTCGAGTGGGTTGACAAAAACGGGGAAGTTGCTTGCAAGCTGAGCGAAAACGGGAGGCACATACTGACGGTGTCAGGAAAGAAGATTAACGCGACGATGAGCCAGATACTAAGGTTCTACACCTACCTCTACATGGATAAGCAGCCCCAGTGGACGGAGTTTAGGGTCAACGCCGAGCGGTACGCCACATCGTGGATGCCGGGAAGGGCGAAGCTGGAGCTTGGAGAACACCCGGTATCGCGGGAGTTGAAGAGGCTTCTAATCTCCACTAGGCCACTAATGTACATGTATTTGCCGAAAATGCAAGCGATACTCTATGGCCCAATGGTGCTGTCGCCACACCTCATGCTTGAACTCCTTAGAAGCGTCCCGAAGGAGGAGCTTAGAGCCCTTGTGAAGGAGGAATAAACAAAAATATGGTAAGCGGTGGGGAGCTCTAGCCTCCCCTCGCCATTTTTGCCAGCTTACTCATCACAGGCGCCACTTTCATTCCTAGACTCATTCCTCCTTTCATCGAGAACTTGCGCAGCATGAAGCCTCTGAGCGGGTCAATGCTCCCAAGCAACAGGCCCATGATGTTCTCTGTGGTGCCCGAGAACTCTAGGTCGGCTTTCTCTGCTAGCCCCCAGCTTCCAATAACTTTTCCACCGCTTATTTTCATGTTGACCTCGAGCGGGCTGTCTGTAGCCTTAAAGTTCATGGTCACAGTCCCAAGCTTCTCCAAGTCACCCTTCACATCAGGGGTTCTTTCGGCAAGGATGCCTACGCCCTCCCACACGAGGTCGGTGAACCCCTTCGCTGCCTCAGGCGCTTCCGTCACGAACTTTTTAACGTCAGTTTCCTCTAGCCTCTTGATCAGCCTCGGAACCAAGTTTGGTATTGCGTCTATCAGCTCACCTACGCGTCCCCTTAACGCCGGGGCGTGTTTCGGCAACTCCTTCATAAGTTCACTCTCGGGCATGGCGAGCAAATTTTCTACGATTTTTTTCAACTCCTCCATTCGCTCCTCCTCCCTTTTAATGTTTTCATCCTGAAAGGAAACTGCATGGAATATAAAAACTTATCCTCCTCTCACGGTCTTCGTCAGCTTTGCCATCACTGAGGCGAGCTTCATGCCCACCGCCAGGTTGCCGTCCATCTTGTATTTTCCAGACATGAAGCCGCTTACAGGATCCATGGATCCCGTCATTAGTTTTAATTATGTTCTCCGTTGTCCCAGAGAAGGCTAGGTCATCCTTCTCCGCCAGCCCTGACTCATCGGAAACCTTGCCGCCACTTATATTCACATGTACCTCGAGCGGGCTGTCTGTAGCCTTAAAGTTCATGGTCACAGTCCCAAGCTTCTCCAAGTCACCCCTAGGCTAGTGCACACACGATCATACCAAACTAATAAAATAAAATAATTTAGGGGAATAAAATGAGTTTTGGATATGAGACCCTTATCCCTCCCGAGGAGTTATTAGCTAAAGCCTCCTCCCATTTAAGGACTGTTGGGTTTAAAGTCAAGACCAAAGGTTATATCATAGAGGCTGTAGATGGTAGAGACTACTCTACAGCATGGTGTATACTCTTCTTCCTCCTCGGCATAATTCCATTCATCATCTACTGGTTCACAAGGAAGAAAAATAAGCTGACATTCGATGCAAGTAAACCTAACTTTTTTTTATGATAACGTATGAAGGAGTAAAGGTTCTTCGAAGACCTTGTAAAATTCTATTATGAAAATTTTGAAAAACCCGGGAAAGGGGGGGTGAAAATCCAAATGTGTAGATGCTGTTGTTGCTGTGGAATGGAAGGGCACCATCACCACGAGCACAAACATATGCACCATGCAGGCTTGCCATGGCCAATAATGGACATTGAAGAAGAAATCAAAATGCTTGAAGAATACAAAGAAGCCCTGACAAAGAAACTGGAGAAGGTTAGCAAACGCTTAGAAGCTTTGAAACGTTAAACCATAACAGTCTCTCCTTTTTCATGTTAGAACCGCGTGATGAGATGAGTAAAGTGGACGTAACAGATTTGAGAAAGTATGTGAAGTATTCGCAGGATAAAGGTTTATTGGACATCATGGAGAAGCGTCGGCGCGTCAAAAAAGAATTGTTTAAGACGAGGAACTACAACATTGTGCTCGTCTGCCTAGATGCTGGACAAGAAATTCCATTGAGACCAGAACCCTACGACGTATGCTTCTATGTTGTTGAAGGCTCTGGAACATTCACCGTTGGCGATGAAAAGGCCGAATTGTCCAACGGCCAAATGGTCTTCGCTCCGGCAAACGTGGCAAAAGGCATAAGAAGCAAGGAACGCATGGTTGTGCTGGG
>JAHAWR010000079.1 GCA_018383835.1 Candidatus Jordarchaeia archaeon
GTTTTAGTTGGTGTCCCGTCGCTGGGTTAAACTTTTTAACCGTAGGTGGATGAGTTGGGCGTTTATTTGGGAGCAGTTAGGTTATTATGGTGTATGAACTGTGGTGTTCCACTTTTGGACGAGAAATGTTCATTATGTGGAGAAAGAGGGGTTAACGTTAATATTTCGCCTCCGGGGGATGCTAGACCGGCTTTTAGAAGAGAAATAGCGCTTTTGAGTAAAGTTGTGAGAGATCAATTCGGAGTCAAGTTACAGTATGACGGTTGCATAGTGCTAAACAAGGTACCCTACTTAGATCACATGGATGAAGTCATAATGAGTGGAGAAATTATTGGAGCTCTCAGGTTTAACGTTTTTAAGCTAGACTGGGAGTTTTTACCCAAGCTGGCTGGAGGACATATAATATTTCAGCATGGAGGAGGCAAGTGGGTTTGTTCCGACGATGGAGCAATGAAAAGCATACTGCAAGGAAGCGCCAATCTTCTTGGACCTGGAGTTCTAGATTGCGACCCAGAGATCAGTGTTGGGGATCACGTGGTTGTCGTCAACACTAACGGGAAAGTTTTCGCTGTCGGAGTAGCAAAGAAGTCGGGGAAAGAGATGCTGGCACGTGAAAGGGGGGTGGCTGTAAAGATAAGGGAAAGAGGTATTCTGTCAGAGAGAATGGAGATGAAAAGGGGGACGTGGAATTATGCTGTTAAAGCTAACGAAGAGGCCCTAAACAGGTTTGAGGAAAAAGCGTTACGTTTCATCAGAAATGTGACCGCAAATTACAATAGGCCTGTGACTGTTGCATTCTCGGGTGGAAAAGACTCGCTAGTAACTCTTTTACTTGTGTTAAAGGCGCTTGGAAAAAAGTTCAAGGTTCTGTTTGTCGATACAGGAGTGGAGTTCCCTGAAACCGTAGCCTACACTGAGGAGTTAATTAGGCAGCTGGGGCTTAACTTACTGGAAGAGAGAGTTACTGGCGATGCGTTCTGGAAGCTTGTGGAGGAGTTTGGTCCTCCAGGAAGAGATTATAGGATATGTTGTAAAGGATGTAAGCTGGGGCCGCTGACGAAACTGATTAAGGAGAACTTTCCAGATGGGTGTCTAACATTTATTGGTCAGAGAAGTTACGAGTCTGAAGCTAGGTTTAAGGAGCCGAAAGTTAACGTTAATCCTTGGGTTCCCGGACAGATAGCGGCGTACCCCATTAAAAACTGGACAGCGCTTCATGTATGGCTCTATATATTCAGGGAGGGTGTCAAGTATAATCCGCTTTACGAAAAAGGACTCAATAGGATAGGCTGCTGGCCCTGTCCGGCAAGCAAACTTTCCGAAATAAATGTGCTTAGGGAGACACATGAGGACTTTTACAGAACGTTGATGAATATGCTTGAAAGATGGAGGAAGCGTTACGGATACCCTGAAGAATGGGTGCGATATGGTTTCTGGAGGTGGAAAAGAATACCTAAAGGGCACTTAGAGCTGGCTGAGCAACTGGGGGTGAAACTGCCCGCTGAGAGACCGGCTGGAGGGAAGAAAGTTGTGTATCGCATCGAGCGGAAAGAGAGGAAAGAAGGGGGGGTCGTGCTTTTTGGGCGCTTTAACTTTCCAGCAGAACTTGCCCGGCTTAGAAACGTTGCCAATATGATAGGTGAGCCCAGCGTGGAGAGAGGAGAAGTCATTATCACTTGTAGGGAGGGAGAGGCAAGAATCCGCGAGGATGGAAGCTTTGTAATCTTCAGTGTTTCAGAAGAGAAAGCAGATGAGGTGAGACGCCGCACCGCTCAAGTTATGGTGAAGACGTTAAGGTGTGTGGGTTGCAGTGAGTGCGCCTCTGCATGTAAAAGACAGGCGATCTTGATCAATTGGGGGATGGCATGGGTTCTTGAGGAAAGGTGCATCCACTGTTCTAAGTGTATAGAGGTTAGGTGTACTGCGATTTATGCTAATAAGGGGTTGTCTGGCGAGGTTTTCTCTGCCTAAGATATGTTTGAGGTCATCGTTCTTATTTCTTCTATGAGCTCTTTTCTTAGTCGTTGAGCGTCTTTTATTTCTAGTGGTTCAGCTTCTTTGGCGACGTTTTTTAACTGAACGACGCTGCCGACGGCACTAACATTAGAGATGTCCACCGAGAACTCAACCTCCAATCCTTTAACAACTATCTCAATTCTTGCTGGGGGAAGTGTGAGTTTAACGCTTCTCACTATCCCAACTATTCTCGCCGCGCCATCGATGACCAGTTTCCCTACGAGATCGCCGGGAACAGTGAGTTCATACAATTCACACTGGACACCTGAGAAGCTTTCGCGGCCTTGACTCATCATGGTTAGTTCCATCTATTTCACGCCCGACATCTCAGTCGAAGACCAATGAATTTTAAAGAGAAAGGTAATTTTATAGTTAGATATTATCTGGAGAGCACTGGAGTGTTTTTAGGAGCCTGGAACTGAATTATGCTTTGTGGATGGGAAAGGAGAAATGGCTGAGTCTTTGCATGAGGCAAGTTTGCTCACTCATCCTCTCATTAAGGAGGGGAGTGTTGAAATCAGAGAGTATCAGAGGAACATAGTTTCTAGGGCTTTGAAAGGTAATACGCTTGTAGTGCTTCCTACAGGTTTGGGTAAGACTGTCATAGCCGCAATGCTGACTGCAGAAAGGTTACTGCAGCATGCTCAAGGGAAAGTTGTTGTTTTAGCTCCCACAAAGCCCCTAGTTATTCAACACGCGGAAACCTTCAGAAAAATCCTGAAATTACCCGAGGACTCCGTGAAAACATGCACCGGAGAGGCTACGCCAGAGGAGAGGGAGGGGATGTGGCGGGGGGCGAAGGTTATTATAGCTACCCCTCAGGTTGTTAGAAACGACTTAGTAACTGGACGAGTGGATGTTTCAGATTGGGTTCTCTTAGTATTTGATGAAGCCCACAGGGCTGTGGGTGATTATCCATACGTATTCATAGCAAAAGAATATCTAAAACATGCGAAGAATCCGCTAATTCTAGGGCTCACGGCTTCCCCCGGCTCTCAAAGAGAGAAGGTAGTGGAGGTCTGCAAGGCGCTAAGTATAAAGTGGGTTGAAGCTCGGACAGAGAAAAGCCCAGATGTCGCCCCCTACGTTAAGAGAGTCAGAGTCGAATGGGTCAACGTAGAGCTTCCTCCCGAAATGTTACGTGCAAAGGCAAAGCTTGAGGAGGCCATCGAGAGGCTGTTGAACATCTTAAGAGATGCGGGGTATATTCAAAGGAGGAAAAGGTGGACTAGGAGAGAACTCCTAGAACTTCAAGAGTTTCTTATGAGAAAAGAGGGAAAGGATGAAAGAGACTACGAATGTTTAGCCGCAGTTTCAGGCGCGATTAGGCTAGCTCACGCCTATGAGATCTTTGAGACACAGGGTATCGGAGCCCTAAAAAGGTATTTTGAAGGGTTAAACGAGAGAGCGCGGCTAAAGGGCGGGAGGGGGTTAAAGCGTATTCTCAAAGATCCGCTGATAGTTTCTTTAGAGGAAGAGGTAGCAGCGATGAATGTTCAGGGGATGACGCACCCTAAGTTAACTGTTCTTGTTAACACCGTTAAAGGGCAGCTCTCCAGCAAGCCCGAGTCGCGAGTGATAGTATTCACACAGTTTAGAAGTACAGTGGACGATGTTTTGAAGGTTCTTCGCGAATGTGGGATTAGCGCCGACAAGATAATCGGTCAAGGCAGTAGAGGGGGGGCTCCTGGACTTACACAAAGGCAGCAGGCCGAAGTTCTTGAAAGGTTTAGAAGAGGTGAATTTAGCGTGTTGGTCGCCACCAGCGTGGCTGAAGAAGGGATCGATGTCAGCGAGTGCGACTTAGTAGTCTTCTATGATGTTACACCCAGCGCTGTGAGGTTTGTTCAGAGGAAGGGGCGAACTGGCAGGCGCAGACCGGGAAGAGTGGTCTTCCTCATCGCTAAAGGAACCATGGATGAGAAGTACTATTGGTCAGTGAAGTGGAAAGAAGGAAACATGCGTGGAGTCATAAGAGAACTGGAGAAAGGAGGTAAGGTGGAGGATGGAGGAGAAATTAATCAGCAGGTTACTTTGGAGGAGTATATTTCGAGAGGAGACAGGTTAACCGTTTATGCGGACGTAAGAGAGGGGGGGAGCTCTGTTGTTCAAGAGCTGGCTAAGCTCGGCGTTGAGGTCGTTTTGACAAAATTGAACGTTGGAGATTACGTGGTTTCGGAGAGGGTAGGCATAGAGCGTAAGACGAGCGCCGATTTTGTCCAGTCGATCATGGATCAGCGTATCTTCAAGCAACTTGCTGACCTTACAAGAACTTATGAGGCCCCTCTCCTGATAATAGAGGGAGAGAGATTGTATGAAAGAGGAGGAATAAATCCTGAATCCATTAGAGGAGCGCTAGTCAGCGTAGCATTGGACTTTAAAACACCCATTTTTTGGACCCGAAACGCCAAAGAAACTGCTGAGGTGATTAAGACAATTGCTCGAAGGGAAAGAGAGGAAGGGAGAAGAGGGATACGAATAGGCGTCAAGAAGCCTGGAACAGTGAAAGAGCTACAAGAACGCTTGGTAGCATCCCTACCTGGTGTGGACCATGTTTTGGCCAGAAGACTCCTTCAGAAGTTTAAGAGCGTCGAGAAAGTATTCACTGCTAACGAGGACGAGCTTATGAGTATTCAGGGCATAGGGGAGAAGAAAGCTAAGCGAATAAGAGAGGTGCTCCAAGCCGAGTATAGCGAGGAGGACCTAAGTTAAGCGCTTTATTCGCTCTAAAACTTCCAGTAAGCCGACAGCCAACCTTAATGACTCTTGCAGCTCGCCCGCGTCCTCAGCTTCCCTGATGCGGACTTCTACTTCTCTGAGCTTTTCGTAGATCACATTCGCCAAGCTGGAAAGTAGTATGCTACTTAACTCTGGCGGGGGCGGCTCCCCCTCCTTCACCACAATAACTTGCTTTTCACACGTTGGACACCATATTTTCCCGCCTACCTTAAACAGGGGGGAATTACATACAGGGCATGCCCTAGAAAGTAACGTCGCACCACGTCGCAGCATGTCGACCATTTTCTGTAAATCTTCGGACTCCAAGAAAAACCACCAAACACAACTTTAGTTCGCTAATATACTGCTGAGTTTACTGCGAAAAATAAACATTTTTGGACACAGAAGATTGATATGCTTTTTTTCGAAGAAAACCCACTTTTTCGAGAGGAAGGTATAGCGTAAGGTAAAAAAAGCCTACTACTGCAATGAGATAAGTGAAGGAGTGAAATCTTAAAGAAGCATTTCCCTTTGAGAGTAGGCATTTAGTCTGAGATTGGATGTACGGGGGGTTCTAAGTTGAGCGACTCTACTGAAAAAATGAATCAGGCGATAGCGATTTTAAAACAAATATCAGAGGACACCACTACTCCAAGAAACATTAGGAGAGCCGCAAGTGAGGCAATAGAGGCCCTTAAAGAGGGAAAGTATACGCCTGCTGTTAAGGCCTCAAACGCCATATCAATACTTGAAGAGGTGTCTCAGGATCCGAACTGCCCTCTGCATAGCAGAACAAAAATATGGAATGCAGTATCAATTTTAGAAACTGTGAGGGACGAGTAAGCATATCGACATACGAAGAAGCGTTTAGCCAAGTGAGTCGTCGTCCTATAATCATTTTATTTCCTCCGAGAAGTGCATGAAAGCAGTAGAGGTGTTCCAGTTTGAGAGAGGAGGACATCCAAATTAGAGTCAGGGGAATTTATTCTACAGCCCTTTCCAAACTTTTTTTAGAACACGGCTTCTCATTAACCCAAAGTTCAGCGGTACTAGCTGAGCGATTAAGAGTTGAGAGAACGATGAATCCTCCAAACGTGGAGGTTTACGATACAAAAAACAGGCAGGGAGTGATTGTAACAGGCGAAAGGGGTCCGCTGGAAAAGGTAATTGACGTTATTAAAGAAGAGTTGGAGGACGCCGTTCTCCGGAAAACGGAAGTCAACCTAAACGCCATCTATGCGGGGCGCATAATTAGAAAATATGGTGAGAAAGCTATTGCAGACATCGGGTGCCTAAGAGTCCTCGTGAGGGGAGACACAAAAAAAGAGGGGGAAATACAGCTCCTGAGAATATATGACGTTGATCCTAGACCACAGGCAACTGGAGAAATAGCTATCGCAGGAAAGTACGTAGTTTTAACCTCAAGCGGGCATATAGGCGTGAGCAACAAAATTAAAAGTAAGGACGTACGCGAAGTCCTCTACCGTATCGGCGATAAGGTGAGACCTGCAGGTATGGGGGTAATCTTTAGAACGGCGGCGGGAAAAGCTGACCTCTCACTTGTCACAAAAGAAATAGAGGAAATAAAGGAGGAAATGAAGAAAATTATCGACTTCTCAGCTGGCCTAGATGAGCCAACACTAGTAAGGAAAGGTGATGAAACAGTCATCGCTGAGTTTCCGGCAAGTGTCAAAAAGCAGCTAGACGACATAAGAGAAGGTGTCATGCCAACAATAAACGGGCATCACTACTACAAAGCGTTAGGGAGCGACGTGGCACGCTTGGTTGACTTTGCGGAGGAGCTTATCTTAAGGCATTCGGAGCTACGCGACGAGGCACGTCAAATACTCCAAAAAATAGTCATCGACAACTCGTTCAAAAACGGAGACGAAATACGTTTTGAACACGTAAAACTTGATGGTAAAGTGATACTCCTCCACGGAAAACTTTTACAGAAGAGGAACAATCAAGAAATGATCATAAAAAGGAGCTTTATGGCGGGAGGATACTACGACGGCTTAAACGTGCCAAAGGAGGCAGGAGATTACGGCATAACCAAAGTGGCATCAGGTGAGTGGTTCTTTAAGACGGAATATTACTCTAAGAGTGGAATGTTTAAAGGAGCATTCTACAATGTAAATACTCCCATAGAAATATACCCTAATAGGATAAGATACGTAGATTTGGAAATTGACGTTATACAATTACCTGATGGAAACGTGAAA
>JAHAWR010000078.1:0-2729 GCA_018383835.1 Candidatus Jordarchaeia archaeon
CACTGTCGTAGTCTTATGAATGAAGTCCCTTGCCCTGTTCCTTTCTCTGTTCGAGTATTTCTCCAGAACTCTCCTCAAGGACTGCTTCCTCGATGCTTTACTTTGTAGTCTTTGCCTTTTCAGCTCATAAACTCTGTGTATGTGGAAGAGCTTCCTAAGGTCTACCCTTACCCATCCGACCTCCGGGCTAAAGCCATCAAGGCTCCTCTCGTTGCAGTCCCACACAATCACCCCTTTCGGCTCATCAACTCTTTGCTTGAACCTGAAAGTAATGACCAGAAACTTTTCGTTGAGGATTAGTTCCCCCATCTCCCCCTTAGCCCTACTCCAGAACCAAGCATTTGAGGTGTCGAAAATTAAGTGCTCTTTGAATGGTTTAACGCTTATCTTGATCTTACCGTCCCTGTAGGAGTACAGTGTTTTCTTCACTTTGACGAACTTCTTCCTCACGACTGGCTTCGCTCTAGCCCCCCTCCCTCTCAAGTAGTTCCTCCTCCAAGACTTCAGAATCGAATAAGCTTGATTGCGGAATCAACATAGTGAGCACAAAAGTTCCAGTCTCCAAGCAAGAAATTTCTTAGGTTGCGTTTGAACTCGCTGCTCTTTGGAATTATCGGAATCAACCTTCTCCTCTTGATGACTTTCTCCTTCCAAGTTATGTTTTCCCAAATTCCGTCGATCGCTCTCTGAAGCATCCATCTATAAGATTCTAAGAACCCTTTAACGTCGTAGTTATGCTTTACTTCGTAGGACCTAACTTGATACAAGCACTCTGACAACGATGACCACCTCTTCATACCTATGGCTCCTCATTCCATAGATTTCCAGCGAAGTGTGAGACAATAGTTATCAGATCGTCGGCAAGCTCTTCTTGCGGCTTCGCTTCGTGATTTACCACTTCTATCTCAGTTCCAAAAGTTGAGAACAGCTTTTCTAGAGTTTTAAATCCAAACCTCGTTAACCTATCTTCGTAGGCGATTATCACTTTTAGAAACCTTTCCGAAACCATGTCTAAGAGCTTCAGGAAGCTCTTTCTCTTCTCGCTAAGCCCGGAACCAATGTCTGTAAGTATTTGAATCTCACCATCTTTTTCTTTCGCATAAGTTAAGATCAACTGTTTTTGTCTCTCTAGTCTCTCTGTGCTGAAGACGAAACCCTCACATATCCAACAATTATTCTCTCTTCTCTCACCCCAAAATGCGTTTTATCTCACTTTCAGGAATTCTCCTTCTTCCTCCGATAGTTCTAATACATCTGATCTTTCCTTGTCTATCCCATTGCTGGATCGTCCATGTAGTGCTCCAAGAAGCTTCTTAGCTTCTTTAAGCGTGTAGAGTCCCTCACTTATCAATAACTTATCTATACTTACAACTATTTAAAACTTTCTACTTAGAAACTGCTGGCTACGGCGTTGGAGAAACGAAATTTTATATATAACATTTCTCAAAAAATTATTTGAGTTATCTTTGAGGAGGGCTTTTTTGAAGAAGATTGACGAGGTCAAGAACTCCCTCAAAAAATTGGAGGAAAGCATAGAGAAGGCTGTGGCATTTATCGAGGAATCGGTCGAAGCCATGAGACAAGAAATAGCATTCATCAACCAGAAAGTGTCCGACCTCGAAAGTAGGATCGACAGAATAGAGGATTGGCCACGTATAAGCGAAGTTCAAATTAGTGAAGAGGGCACGAAGCAACGTAGGAAAGCCCGCGAAAAAGAAGCGAAGCCAAGTGAAGTGGAGGTGGAGGAGCTCGCTCAGCCAAGCAGAGCGCCCCGTGGAGCCGCCCCAGTAAGCTACGAGGAGGACGTGGCACTCGTACATGCCTCAGCCGGGATGGTTAGACAGCCACCTGCCCCTACTGAGGCGAAGCAGCCTAGGGCCACCCCAAGCATTGAGGCAACGGGAGCTGGAGAGAGATCGAGAGGAGGGATAGTTGAGGAGCAGTTCGTCAGACCCTCAGCCTTCTTGAGGAAAATGAGCGAGCTTGAAGCATCAATGCCCCAGTCAGCCCTTGGTCCAGTAGCACCACAAGCCAACCTGCGCCTCCAGATTTCAAGCGTACTTGAAAGCATGAGGAGTGGAAGACCGTCCTCCACACCTTCCCCGGTTAAGTCTCCCCCAGTTACGGCGGGAGGCTACGCTGTGAGCCACACTGAAGAAGCTGTTCCTCCTCCGCCGGTGCCTGTCCAAGCTCAGCCAGCCGGAGGCAAAACGTTCAGGGTGCCCGACAACTGGCTTCCCGAATGCTCGAGGGCAAAGTACTATAGCCCTAAAAACCTCGACAAGGGCGTCTTGAAGGACATGGAGAAAAAAACGAAGGAAATATTTGTCAGATAGCATGTGAGGGGCAGCTAAAGTTGAAGGATCATCGGGGCTAGTTTGGCTCCCGCAGTAGGCCCTGCTCCTGCTTTTTGAGAGAAAATTTAATTAGGTGTTCTTGGTCGCTTATCCTCTTAGGAGAAGGGCGGGTAGTCTAGAGCTTCGGTGAAGCGGGGAACATGGTATGACTTGGTGAGCCCCTTTGAGGTTCACCACGTATAACCGGCTTCGGGAGCCGGAGGCCCCGGGTTCAAAGCGTGCATGTACTGGCATGCGCGTGTGACTCCTGGCCCGCCCACCATCCCTGTTTTCGCGTTCTTGAAAAAGAGGGGGCTTTTCGCTGTTGTCGGGGTCACTTGCTTTTCAGTGGCTGTGGAGGGTTAGGCGGTGTCCTCACCGTTGAAGTTTATT
>JAHAWR010000078.1:2769-6996 GCA_018383835.1 Candidatus Jordarchaeia archaeon
TGGCCGACATGATCCTTCGTGACGGCTTATCGTTTGACGTGATCGTTGGTATTGCCCGCGGGGGCTGGGTTGTCGCGCGCATGATGTCGGACCTCCTCTCCGTTAGACACGTCGGGTCTGTGGCGGTGGAGTTTTACTCTAACGTGGGTGAGCGGATGAAGGAGCCCGCTGTCACCCAGCCGTTGTCCACGGATGTGGCTGGGAGGAGTGTGCTTCTCTGCGACGATGTCGCCGATAGCGGGCACAGCTTACGCGTGGTTATCGGGCACCTTAAGGAGAGGGGCGTTGGTGCCCTCAAGGTTGCGACGCTCCACCTCAAGCCTTGGAGCGTCGTCACCCCCGACTACTATGGTGATGTGACCGATGCGTGGGTGATTTACCCGTGGGAGCTCTTCGAGAGCATTGAGAGCGTTTACAGGAAGCTTGAAGAGGAGGGCATGGAGGAGCATGAGATAAAGCAGTTCCTCGTCAACATACCGATCCCGCTCAAGTACCTTGACCCCCTTCTTGAGTGGAAGAGGAAAGTCAGGGGGGGATCCCGGTGAGGGTTGTGGAGCTGGCGGGCGGGCTGGCCGCGTGCATATGCGGACTGAGGGGTGCAGTCAACGTCGACGCAGCCCTCCAGCTCACCAGGGAAGCCGAGTCAAGGTTTGGGGTGACCGTGCAGTTTTTCGACGCCTCTCTCGTCGCGACGTGGGAGCACGTCTTCTTCAGCGCCTTAAACGCTGTTAAGGCTATAGAGGCGGGGAGAAGCATAGCGAGGAGCTTGGGAATTGAAGTTCTGGTTAGGCTCTCGGGGCAGAGGCAGATAAGCGTAGCGCTGGAGATGTTCGGGCTAAAGAGTGGGTGCAAGGGGCTGGGGGTCGTGGCCATAGGGAGGAGCGCGGGCGCCGTGGAGAACGCAGCCCGATACGTGGTTGAAAGGCTCGGCGTGGAGGAGGACAACTCAGTCCTCGAGCTAAACCACGACAAAGCCGAACAGATAAAGAAGGCATTCAACATAGAAGACACGGAGCTGGAGGCCGTTCAAGCCGAGGAGGAGTTCGAGGCGATTGTTAAATGCTGCATAGAAAGGTGCGCCCTCCTAACGCTGGAATCCTGAACCCTCAGCCGCTCTCCAAGCTTCCTCCTACTTTAATTTTCAGCAGCTTCCATATCTTCTCCTTGGGGATGACTCCCTCTCTAACTATTACGGGTGGGTTTTGGGTCATGTCGATGACCGTGGAGGGCGTCCCCCTCGTCTCCCCCCCATCCAGTATCATGTCCACGCAGTCGCCGAGCTGCTCAGCCACCTCCCTCGCAGTCCTCGCAGGTTCACGCCCCGAAACATTCGCGCTTGTTCCAGTTACGGCTCCACCCACCATTCTGGCAATGTGCTGGGGGAGAGGGTGGTCGGGCAACCTCACCCCTATACTCCCCCTACCGCCTGAAAGCTCTTCCGGCAACGCCTCACGCTGGACGAGCACTATGGTTAGGGGGCCGGGCCAAAATGCCTCCGCTAAGAGCCGCGCCTCCGGGGTGAAGTAAACAAGCCTCTCAGCATCCCTCATCCCTCCCACTAGGAGCGGGATCCCCTTCTCCACAGGTCTCCTCTTAACTTGCAGGAGCTTCTCAACGCGCTCCCGGCTGAAGGGGTCTACGCCGAGGCCGTAGAGTGTGTCTGTGGGGTAGGCGACAACTCCACCCTCAAGTATGACTTCAGCCGCAGCCCTAGCAGCCTCCGCAACGTTTTCCCCTGTAACTCTAAGCGTTTTTCCAGCCTTCATGAAAAAGCCCCTCCAAGGTTTTTAGTAGCCGGCGGCCCTTCTAACTCTTCCGCCTCCTTTTTGCTGAGTGAGGTAAACTTTTAAGCTTCACGTCCACGATCAACTTCCGTGTGGTTACGTTGATGTCCGCCGTGGTCTTGGCTGCCGGTGTGGGGGCGCGTATGGGAAACCTTTCACGCCTCTGCCCTAAGCCCCTCATACCGGTGGCTGGCAGACCCCTCATCGACTGGGTGATCCAATCCCTCCTTAAGGCTGGAGTGAAGCGCTTCATAGTCGTCGTCGGACACATGGGAGGGATCGTCGAGCGCCACGTCATGGATAGGTGGCGCAGCTTAAACGTCGACTGCATCCACGCCGACAACTACTTTAAGGGTGCAGGGCACTCTCTCCTCGCAGCTGAGAACCACGTGTCGGGCGAATTCATCCTGTGCCCCGCCGACTTGGTGTTCGACCACGAGGTAGCTTTAGGGCTTATGAAGGGTGCGAAGAAGCTCAGAGTCCCAGTCATTGCGACGGGGAGTGCTGTAAAGGGGGGAACCCCGGTCTCGACGAGTGGTGGCAGGTGCGGGGAGGTTCTCGGGATAGGTGAGGGTGGTGGAAGTGGAAGGGTGTGCGTAGGGCTCGTAGCCCTAGACTCATCCTTCTTCACCCACCTGAGGAGGTCGCTGGCGAGGGGGGAGGGAAGCGTTGTTTCAGCCTTGAAGCTGTACGTTGAAGAGGGGAACATGCTGGGCTTCGTCGACTTCCCCGGAAGGATGTGGTTCGACGTTGACACACCCTCAGACGTCCTCGACGCGAACAGGCACGCCTTGAGAGCTGGCTTAGTTCCAGAGGAGGGGGTTTACGTTCCTCCGGGCGAGATTCAGAGGGACGTGGGTGCATTCGCCCGCGGGTCAACTCTGGTGGGACCCATACTGTTGGGGTTAGGGGGACGTGTCGAGTGCTCGACGCTTGGGCCGGACGCTTCGCTTTCTGGCAGCGTCTCCTGCAGGAATGCTGTGGTGTCTGATGCTGTGGTGTTTGGCGGCGGGAGGATTACCGGCGTCGCGAGGGAGGCTATAGTGTTCGGGGGGATACCATTCCCTGCGAGGGGCGCAGGCGTTGAGCAGGTATAGGGTTAGGAGAGTTTTCCGCCCGGCTGTCTACTGGGTAGCGTCACTGTGCGCTAGGATCGGGCTAAGCCCAAACCAGGTGACGCTTGCCTCTCTTGTAGCAGCCATAATTGCGTCACTCTTTCTCGCGCTAGGCTTCCCCACCGTCTACGGCTTGCTCGTCTTTCTCTCGGGCTTCTTGGATGGGGTTGACGGCGCCCTCGCCCGGATTACGGGGAGAGCTACGCCTCAAGGAGGTTTACTCGACTCGGTGAGTGACAGGTACTCGGACGTCGCGGTGCTCGTGGGATTCGCGTTTTGGAGGGAGGCTGAAAACTTTAATTTCCTATTCCCCGTCCGTGTTTGGGTGGCCTTTGCCGTGGCTGGGTTCCTCATGGTGAGCTACATCAGGGCTAGGGGGGAGGCGGCGGGCGTGCAGCTGGACGTGGGGTTCGCCGCGAGGTCGGAGAGGCTCCTTATGCTCTCCGTCTCATCGCTCCTCTACCCGTTCTTCCGGCAAGCCCCACTACTGGGGCTAGTTCTGAGCTGCGCTGCATCACACGCCACGGCAGCGTACAGGTTCGCGGCGGGCTCCGTCAGGGTTAAAAAGCATCGCCTCCTCCAATTATGAAGGGTTCTTCATGGTGTCCTCCTTCGCCTGGGCTATATTGTCCTCCTTGGTGAGGGCTGGAGTCGACTTCGCGGTATCCGTCCCAGACACGTTGTTCGCCGAGGTCCTCGAGAAGCTGGGGGACGTGGGCATAATGCACGTCCCCGTTACTAGGGAAGAAGAGGGGGTTGGTGTCGCTGCTGGAGCCTACCTCGGTGGGAGGCGCCCCGCCCTACTGATGCAGAACAGCGGCCTCGGGAACTGCCTGAACGCGCTCCTCTCCCTTAACAAGACCTTCGGCATACCCCTGCTGATGCTTGTATCCCAAAGAGGGGGGAGAGGTGAGAAGATAGTTGCTCAGATCCCCATGGGCGAGGCCACCATCCCCCTGCTAAAAGCCGCGTGCATACCCTTCTACATTCCCGGATCCCTCCAGCAGCTAGAGGAGCATATTGTCGAGGCTGCTGAGCGGGCTTGGAGGGACGAGCTTCCGGTAGCAGTCATCGTGAGGAGGGAGCTTGGTGAAAAGGATAGAAGCTATTAGGTGTGTGGTTGAGGAGCTTGACGGCGAACTAGTCGTCTGCAACATAGGTTACCCCTCACGCGAGCTCTACAGCGTCAGGGACAGGGATGAAAACTTCTACATGCTGGGCTCCATGGGGCTCGCATCCTCCATAGGGCTGGGCTTAGCCCTCTCGACCAGAAAGAGAGTGGTGGTCTTTGACGGCGACGGCTCACTCCTCATGAACCTTGGCTCGTT
>JAHAWR010000081.1 GCA_018383835.1 Candidatus Jordarchaeia archaeon
TCTCCTCCTTCTGAGAGAGTACTGCGGGGTTAAGTTGAGGGAGCCCGCCCCACCCGTAACCATGCCAAGCATGGCCATCCAAAACTTCTCGACAGGAAGAGTCTACGAGACACTAGAAGATTACCTGTCGGAGTACCGGTACGCGGACAGGAGGCTCGTTGGAGTATTCCACTACGGCGGATACCACTACGACCAAACGCTGCCGGCTGCGAAAATGCTGGCTGAGGAGCTTGAGGCGAGGGGGCTGGGCGTCGTCCCCATATTCTCTTCAGACCTCAGATACCACCTTGCCATGGAGCGGTTCTTCTTCAGGGATGGGATGCCAGCGGTGGACTGCGTCGTCGACCTCCTATGGTTCAGGTTTGCAGGTGGGCCCATAGGCGGAGACCACAGGGAATCCCTTAAAGTCCTCCTGCGCTTGGGGGTGCCAGTCCTCCACGGTGTCCTTCTTTCTTCTAGGAGTGTAGAGGAGTGGCTTGAATCGAGGAACGGAATCCCGCCAGTGGAAACCGTAACTACAGTCATACTCCCAGAGCTGGATGGAAGGTGTGAGCCACTCCCACTAATAGGGCCATCCAAGAAAAAGTTCAAGGAAGTTGTGGTAGACGAGTACGTCCCGATAAGGGATAGAGTTGAGAGAGCTGCGGAGAGGGCTGCCCGCTGGGTCAGCCTCAGAACAAAGCCAAACAGCGAGAAGAAGGTTGCAATCATACTCTACGACTATCCTCCCGGGGAGGAGAACATAGGGAAGGCATCGTATCTCAACACGCTTGAGAGCACCGTCCGCGTCCTCAAAAAGATGAGGGAGGAAGGCTTCAGGGTTGAGGCCCAGCTGGAGGACGGAGAAGACCTCAAAAAGCTGCTTTTGGAGAGTGGAGTCGTAAACTCGGGAGAGTGGGTTCTGACGCCTGAAAGGGCGGCTAAGCTACCCAAAGTCAAGCTCGAAGACTACGTCAGGTGGTTCTCAAGGATCCCCGAGGATGCGAGAAGGAAGGTGACCGAGAGGTGGGGTCCTCCTCCGGGAGATATAATGACCTACGATGGTGGGCTCCTCGTTCCTGGTGTGGTGCTGGGGAACGTTTTCGTGGGAGTCCAGCCTTCAAGGGGCATCCATGAGAACCCGGGAAGGCAGTACCATGGAAGGGAGATTCCACCCCACCACCAGTATTTGGCGTTCTACTACTGGTTGAGGGACGTGTTCGGCGCAGATGCCGTCGTCCATATGGGGACGCATGGTACTCTCGAGTTCCTTCCGGGCAAGGACGTTGGGCTATCGAGCTCCTGCTTCCCGGACATCATGATGAGCGACCTGCCGAACGTGTACGTGTATGACGTGGTGAACTCGTCCGAGGCCTCCATAGCTAAGAGGAGGAGCTACGCCGTAATCGTCAACCACAGCTCACCCCAGGTGTCGGTGAGCGGGCTGCACGGAGACTTCTTGGAGCTCGAGAGGCTTATCCTACAATATTTTGACGCAGCTCAATTCGGAGGGGAAAGGACTGAGGAGGCGAAGAGGAGGGTGCTAGAGAAGGCTGAAAGGTACGGTCTGGCGGGTGGCGTCGAGGAGATCTACGACACCATTATGGAGTACAAGAGGAGCCTCATACCGAGAGGACTGCATGTGCTGGGCAAGAAGATGGGAGACGAGGAAAAGCTGGACTACCTCACGTACGTTGCAAGGTACGATAGGGGGAGAGTTAGGAGCCTACACAGGGCGCTAATGGGGGCCAGGGGGCTGAGCTATGACGAGGCCCTGGAGACGCCTCACGTGGAGGTCAATGGTGAAACATACGCTGAGCTGCTCGAGAAGATTGAAGGCGAGGTTCGTAGCCTCATAAAGCGGTGCGTGCTTGGAAACGAGAAGCCTCCGGCGGAGGTGAGCGGGGAGATCGCGTACCTAAGAGAGGTCGCGGGAAGGGTCGAGGCGTCGAGGGAGCTTGAGTCGGTGATAGATGCCCTAAACGGAAAGTTCATCGAGCCCGGGCCTGGAGGAGACCCCGTCAGGAGCCCTGAAGTCCACCCCACCGGGAGGAACACGTATCAGCTTGACCCATCAAACATACCGTCCGAGACCGCATGGGAGAGAGGAGCCAGAATAGCGGAGGAGTACGTGGCATGCTACTACAAGAAACATAAGAGGTGGCCTAAGTCTGTCGGCGTCGTCCTTTGGGCTTTCGAGACCATGAAGACTGGGGGCGAAACCCTCGCCGCCATCTTCAGGCTCATAGGCGTTAAACCAGTCTGGAAGAGCATCTACGTCAGGGAGGTTGAGGTCATTCCTCTAGAAGAGCTCGGAAGGCCAAGGATAGACGTCGTGGTAACCATTTGCGGCATATTCAGGGACACCTTCTACAACATGGTTGAGCTACTCGACCAAGCCCTCAACAAGGTCGCCTCACTAAACGAGCCCGAGGAGCAGAATTTCGTCAAGGCAAACGCCGAGGCAGGCAAGCTCTACAGGATCTTCGGTCCCCCCGAAGGGGAGTATGCCACATCGATGACCAGCATGGTTGAGTCCTCATCCTGGGGGGACGAGGCAGACCTCGTAAGGGCATACGTTGACAGCATGAGGTACGCCTACGGCGACGGCTTCAGAAGCGTCGAAGCCGAAGAAGAGTTCAGGAGGCTACTCTCGAGGGTTGACGTCGTCACGCAGGTGAGAGACACGGTCGACTACGAGATAACGGACCTAGACCACTACTATGAGTTCCTAGGCGGGCTCACGAAGACCGTTGAGGAAGCTAGGGGGGAAAGGCCCCTTGTCCTCGTGGCGGACACCACAAAGGAGAAGGCTAAAGTGGAGCTCGCTGAGGACTCTGTGAGGCGTGGAGTTGTGACTAGGCTGACAAACCCCAAGTGGCTTGACTCCATGCTCGAGTCGGGATTCACGGGGGTAGCCAAGATAGCCGACAGGGTCGAGTACCTGCTCGGACTAGCGGCGACGCTTGGGGGCGTGGAGGACTGGATGTGGAACCTGGCAGCGAATAACATCGTCTTCGACAAGGAGAGGAGCGAAAAAATGAAGAGGGAGAACCCATGGGCCTTCATGAAGACGGTCAGCCGCCTCCTAGAAGCAAATAAGAGAGGCTACTGGCGGGCAGACCAAGAAACACTGAAGCGCTTAGAGGACGAGTACATGGCGGCAGAGTCGATGCTGGAAGGGGACTAGAAGCTGCACCATTTCTCCTACTTGATCCGTATAGCTTTCTTCGGGCAGACCTCGACGCACCTGAGGCAGCTGGGACAGTACTTGTCGGCTTGACTCTTAAAGGCCATGTGTATCTCGTACCTTACGGGCGCCCCGCTGAGATCCTTCTCTCTGACTGGCCTAAACATGAGGAGAGACTTAGGGCATGCTTCAATGCACTTGAGGCAAACCGTGGGACGGAGCTGCTCCGGGTCGTGGGGAAGCACACACTTCTCTGCGTCATAGATGAACTTAACCAAGCTACCACAACCTCCTAGCTACAGGGTGAGTGTTCCTGTCGACGAGTCCTATGGCGCCCTCCTCGCATCCAAACCTACACTGCCCACACCCGAAGCACTTGTAAGGGTCTACCCTTGCACCTCCGCCGGTCAATTTGATGGCTCCGAACTGACATCTGGAGACGCAGTTACCGCATCTTGGAATGTCCCCACTGCACTTGTCGGGGTCGACTTCGGCGACGTATTCAGCCTTAACGTAGGCCTTCTTTATGCCGTACCATAGGCGGGGGCGAGCAGCGTAACAGTACTTGGTGTCGCAGTTGCATATGCATATTACCTGCGGCAGGCCGTACCACCAGAACACCGCGTGAACGTATCCCTTCTCCGAAAACTCCTCAAGCTTCTCCTTCGCCTCCTCTTTTTCAAGCCACTTGACCCGCCACCCTCTGGGATGCTTCTCTGCGAATTCCGGTGCCGGCGTGAAGTTTAGGCACTTGTACTCGTCATCTCCCTTGAAGAGACGTTTGCACATGCATGGGAAGAGCGCTTGCCTCTCGCCCAGTTCGACTATCCTGCGGGCGTCCTCCAGCGGGACAACCTGCCCCGCGTGCTCCCTAACGGCGATGAAGTTTCCAACGATCTTTATGAGGCTCCCAATGAAGGGCTTCACAGCCAAGTCGACGAGTTCCAGCGTCCTCGATATTGGGAGAGGGTACCATGCGGCGTCAGAGTACTTCCACATCTCCCTCTCTCTCCGGGGCTTCCTGTTGAGGATCCTGTCCAGCATGGTTAGATTGTAGAAGAGCTCCTCAGAGTAGCCTTTTGGGTTAAGGTACCATTTGCCGTATTTTTCAGCGTGTTTCCTGCAGAAGTCGCACAAACCCATCCCTCCAACTTCCCACATATAGTTTTCCACCCACTAAAAAACATTCCCATAACAGAATGGGCGCCTCGAAGGGAAAATGGGTAATATTCTGGGAAAGTTTTTTAATACGCTGCTCCAATGTGCTAGTAAAGGATCAGCTGGTGGTCTGTTGCCCCACCACGTGAGGCGTATACTTTACCCGTTCACAGCCATAGTCGACCAAGAACCCATGAAGAAGGCGTTGATCCTTAATGCGGTTAACCCGAAGATAGGCGGGGTTCTTATAAGGGGCGAGAAGGGGACGGGGAAATCCACGGCGGTCAGAGGGCTGGCTGAGCTACTGCCGGAGATAGAAGTTGTGGAGGGGTGCCCGTTCAATTGTAACCCGCGCAACCCCGCGGAGATGTGTGACAACTGCTTCGAGAGGTTCGAGGAGGAAAAAGTTCTCCCGTCGGTTAAGAGGAAGGTCAGGATAGTGGATCTGCCCCTTAACGCGACTGTGGATCGGGTTGCCGGCTCCCTCGACATTGAGAAAGCGATAAGGGAGGGGTTGAGTGCCCTTGAGCCGGGGTTGCTGGCTGAGGCGAACAGGGGGATCCTCTACGTTGATGAGGTCAACCTTCTCGACGACTACGTTGCAGACGTGCTCTTGGACGCCGCGGCGAGCGGGGTCAACGTTGTTGAGCGGGAGGGTGTTTCAGTTTCTCATCCTGCGAAGTTCATACTAGTCGGAACAATGAACCCGGAGGAGGGTGAGCTTAGGCCCCAGCTTCTCGACAGGTTCGGGCTTCAAGTGGAGGTTAGGAGCCTCGACGACCCCCGCCTTAGGGCTGAAGTGGTGAGGCGGGTGGAGGAGTTCGAAAACGACCCTGTGGCTTTCGCTGAGAAGTACAAGGAAAAGCAAGAGGAGCTCAAAAACAGGATTGCTAGAGCCATGGAGATATTGCCCAAGGTGACGGTTAGCGATGAGCTGCTGCTAGCTGTTGCAGGCGTGTGTGCTAGCCTCAAGACGAGTAGTAGGGCTGAGATAACTGTAGTTAAGGCTGCTAGGACTATTGCCGCCCTTGAGGGGCGTGTGTCGATAAGTGAGCGGGACGTTGAAGAGGCGATGAGTCTAGCTCTCCCACACAGGATGAGGAGGCACCCCTTCGAGCAGCCACACCTAGAGCAGCAACAGATCAGGGAGCTACTTGAGAAGGCTAAGGAGTCGCTGGGCGAGGCTGAAGAAGGGAATAGTGGTGGGGGGCAACCTGCGGGGGAGAGAGTATTCGAAGCAGACCCATCCTACCACCTAGACTTCAACCTCGACGAGAAATCTGACTGTGTCGCCAAGTCCGGAAGAAGACTCAGAGTTAAGTCCACGGATGGCCGGGGAGTCTACGTGGCGAGCACCGTTCCGCGTGGGAAGCCTAGGGACATAGCTCTCGATGCCACTATAAGGGCTGCGGCCGCTAGGGGGAGATGGAACGGGGAAAAACTAAGGGTTAAACCAGAAGATCTGAGGGAGAAAGTCAGGTTCTCCAGGGCGTCGGCGCTCATAGTGCTAGTGGTTGACGCCAGTGGCTCCATGGCGGCGCTCAGGAGAATGGAGGCAGCCAAGGGGGTGGCTCTTTCACTATTCAGGGACGCATACATCAACCGGGACAGGGTCGCCTTCATATCAGTTAGAGGAGGCAAGGCTCAGCTCGTACTCCCGCCGACGTCGAACCTTGACGCTGCCGCCGGATTTCTGAGAAGGCTTCCGACGGGGGGGAAGACCCCGCTCTCCTCAGCCATACTTCAGGCTTTGGAGCTGGTGAAGAAGGAAAAGATCTCTAAGCGTGAGATTAAACCCCTCGTCGTGGTCATAACTGACGGGCAAGCTAATGTTCCCCTAGACCAGAGGGTCGGGGTGAGAGCGGAGCTGGAAAAACTCTCGGAAAACCTTAGGAGGATTGGGGCTTCAACCATAGTTGTTGATACGCGCATTAGTCCTTGGAAGCCGAGCTACATAGAAACAATTGTGAGGCACGCACAGGCACGCCACGTGAGGTTGCCAGACCTGAACCCCGATAAAATACACGCAGTCATAAGGAGCAGCCTAACACGCTGACGGTACACATTTAACCTCTAAGTGGGGCGCTTGCATCCGCTTCCTGTTAACACGTGTTTTCGTTAACGTCTAGGTGAGCGTTAAAATTAAAATTAAGTTTAAATAAGAGGTCCATAAAAAATATCTACGGGGGGGTGTAATTTTGGGTGTGTCCGTGGAGGAGTTGAAGCGCTTCTTCGATGGACTTAAGTCTAATTTAAGGTTTGATGGGTGGAGGATACTTTACGGCGGTATGCGTTACGCCTTTATTTCCCGTGAGCTTTTCATGCGCATCACGAGGGAATTAATGAGGGTTCTGGGGCCATCGCTTAAAAGCGTCGTCCTGCAGTTCACCGCCCTTTCATGCTTCGCTGAGGTAAGTCACATGATTAGCGGCGGAGTTCCTCCGGAAGAGGCACCCGAAAAGTACGCTAATTTTGTCAGTGCGGCTGGATGGGGACCCACTAGGATTGTTAACGCTGACTTCGAGAAACCGGATGTCACCGTGAGGATGTACAATTCGAGTGTTGCTTCATGGTTCAGGAGTCTGAACTTCGAG
>JAHAWR010000080.1 GCA_018383835.1 Candidatus Jordarchaeia archaeon
TTGGTTGGTTTGCCTCAGATGCCGTGGTTTGGGGATACGGTCTTGGAGCTGGAGTTTCCTGAGGGGTGGGATGTCCAAGTTTGCGGCATGGCGGGTGACGGGAAGCCTCCCCTGAGCAGGGAGCAGGTGCTATCATCGCTTAGGAACCCCATTGGAACAAAGCCTCTGAGCAGGCTGGCTGAGGGAAGGGAAGAGGCGGTCATAATCTTCGACGACATGACTAGACCAACTAAGGTTTACGAGGTTGCACCCCTAGTTCTCGAGGAGCTTAGAAGGGGAGGAATTAGAGATGAAAATGTGAGGTTCATCTGCGCTAACGGTGCTCACGGGACATTTGACAGGGAGGACTTCGCCAAGAAGCTTGGGGAGGAGATAGTTGAGGGCTACCCCGTCTTCAACCACAACCCGTACAGTAACTTGGACTACTTGGGACACACGAAGCACGGGACACCAGTCGATGTTAACGCTGAGGTCATGAGCTGCGACCTTAAGGTCTGCATCGGTTGCATAGTTCCTCACCCTCAGTTCGGCTTCGGTGGTGGAGCGAAAATCATCCTCCCCGGAATATCTGGCGTGAGGACTATTTCCTTTAACCATGGAGACCTCGGCGGCTGGTCTGCCGCCTCTGAATATAGGGATATGCATCCAAGTTGCCAGCTGGCTTACGGGAGGGTTAACGAGGAGAATATAATGAGAAAGGACGCGGAGGAGGCGGCCAGAATGGTTGGGGTGGACATGGTGGTAAACGTCTTGGTCGACACGAAGAGGAATTCGACGAACATATTTGCGGGGGACGTTGTGGAGGCGCAAAGGGAGGGAGTCAAGGAGGCGATGACACACTACAGGGCGCAGCTCGTCCAGAGCCCGGACATAGTTGTTTCGAACGCCTACTCTAAGGCTAGCGAGGCGACGATAGCAGCGTGGCCGGCTGCCATAATGAAGGAGGGGGGAACCCTTGTGATAGCCTGCAACACGCCCACGGGGCAGGTTTCACACTACGTCCATGGAAGGTGGGGGGTCAGGAGGGTGGGGGGTAACCTGTGGCTTCCGCCGACAAGGATACTCGACAGGGCGGGAAAGATAATAGTTCTCTCAAAGTACCCCGAGAAGCAGTACTGGCTTGAGATAGCGCCCCCGGAGAAGACGGTTAAGCTAAAGAGGTGGGATGAGGTCCTTGAAGAGCTGAAAAACACGCATAGGGGGAACCCTAAGGTAGCTGTTTTCCCCGACGCGAGCATTCAAAAGCCCTTCTAGTGTAAAAGGAGCTTTCCTCCCCCTTTCAGCCTCTTCGGCTTACTTTAACGTTTGGCGGTGGAGCCACCGGCTTTAGAACCTGTTTGTAATATTTTTCTCCGGGTATATATGAGAGGGTGACTTGGTGGAAGCTCCTCTTCGGGATCTGGACTTCCTCCAGCATTCCCTCGACGAACACGCGATCCCCCTTTTTAGCCACCATTTTGAACTCCTCAACGTACGTTACAGCCCGTACAACGTCGTCCGCCTTCGCCCCGCTGATCGTTTTAACGTCCTCCAGAAGGTATATTGCGGGCGTGAAGTAGGAGTCCTCGTCCCCCGCCACGGTCGCCTCAATCATAGTCCACCCCTTGCATACTATTCTGGCCTTTGGGTCATACTCGTTTTTTATCTCGCTCCAATCCCTAACAGGCTCGAACTCGACCTTGACCCTCCGCCCGAGCTCCGGCGAGTCGTAGACCGCGTAGATCATCTTCTGCTTCTCGTAGAACAGGTATTCCTGAAGAGAGTAGTTTTTGAAGCGCCAGTTCTTGTTGATGAGGGCGTCGGTTGGATGAGAGAACTCGTTGGTTAGTGGGCCGCCTTCCTCGTAGAGGCACTCAAGTGCCTCGACTAAGTCTAGGAGGTTCCTTCTCCCATAGACAACGAGGTCTATGTCGCTGAAGTGCTCGTTGTAGAAGTCGTGGAGGAGGGAGCCGAAAACTCCGAAGTCGCTGTATTTTAGACCCGAGACCTCCATTACCATCTCGACGAGGTTCACCACCGCGTCGGTCATCCTGTCAGGCTCCTCGCTGAAGAAGAGCTGGAACCTGTGGTCTGGCCTCCTGACCTCGGAGATCTTGCCCTCCCCGACGCCCACCATCCTGCGCTGAAGAGGCTCATGGAAAAAAGTGTATTGAGGGTACTTTTCCATGACGAACCTTAACCCCTCGTCCCCGTAAAACTTGTAGTAGAGTATGGGGAGCCTGTCCCTGACCGCTCTAGGATTCTGGCTTCTGTATATGGTTTCAGGAGCGTACTCGACGTCGCAAACGCAGGCTGTGGGCGGGTGGTCGTAGCCGTAAACCCTGAAGATTATCCCTTCCTGAGTTACGGGGGCATCCCTGTCCCGAACCCTAAGAACCAACCGCCTAAACCCCCCTCACAGGCCATATGTATTCGTCGTCCCCTACACCTGAGCCGACCACTATCCGAAGCCAGCCACCATCAGTTCCTTCAACACGCTCCAGCATACCCTTCACCCTAACCCTTTCTCCACCGTGAGCCACGTCCCTGAACTGGCCTATCATGCTCACAACCTGCCTTATTCGCCCGTCCTCGCACTCCACCCCGTACACGGCTGGCCTGAAAACCGCTTCCCAGTCCTCGGTAACCGTGCACTCCACCTCGACGGGGCCCAGCGCCCGATACGTGTAGTGGCCGTACTTTTCCCTTATTTCCTCCAGTTTTCTCGTGGCGTTTACGACGACGCGCATCCCCTCGAATACCACCCTGTTCCTCCTGAGCTCGTCGAACTGGTCAGCTAGGAGCGGCTCAGCCACACCCTCCTCGACGAGGCGTGCCAAGGCATCCTTGACCCTTCTAAAGTTCTCTGACCCGTAGACCGTGATGTCCACGTCGCTTTCCTCACTATGCATTTGGAGGGATATGGAGCCGTGTATACCGAAGTTGCTTAGGGGGACGCCGGACCTCTCCGAGAGGAGCCTTATTACATTCACAGCCCGCTCCTCAATTGGGTCAAGCATCTCCTTCGAGAGGAGGAACTTCAAGCATTCACTTGGAACGTAAACTCTCCTCACCTTTCCTTTGGGGACAGTGACGACCTCCTTTCCATCGCTGGGGGAGTAATAGACGTAGTCCTCGGAGATCCTTCTTAGGGCTAAGATAACGCTGCGGTAGATCTTGGGAGAGTATAGCTTGGCTGGCCTGACGAGGGGAACCCCTTCTAGGTGCCACGTGTAGGGGAGCCACGGGACGTCAAATAGGTGCTTGAGGTTTAAGGGAACGTACTTAAGATAGGCGATCACTCTGTCATCGGGGTGAGCGTAACCCATGGTATAGAAGATGAGGTTCTCGTCTGTCAGTATTATGTCACCGTCCCTTGGCGTCCAGCGCATTTAGAACCTCCTCGACGCGCCTCCTAAAGGCGTTCTCAGCCTCAAATGTCGTTAGGCCTGCTTTTAACGCTTCCCTGACGAATATTCTACGTTCCTTACTAAGGACCTTGGCCGCTGAGGGCACACGTCTAGCGGCCTCAGAAACCACCCTTCGCGTAACTCTATCTATTTCTTCTGCCACACTGCCCGAGGACACAGCCTTTTCATCCTCGAGCTTAAGTGATAGGAGGAGCTTAAGAACCTCCTCGGCGGCCTCTGCAGCTGGGACCTTAGATAGGTCGAAGCTGGCTGAGCTTCTATCCCACTTGTACTTTGACCCGGGCTTTTCGAACTTCTCACTTATGGAGACTATCACACTTTGAGGTATGGGGAGGCCCCTCTCCTCGTTCCACTTGAGGGCTACCTCGAGCGGCGTTTCAACAGCTACTATGGCGTGTAGGGCGCCAGTCCGCCTAGCCAGCTCTACTAGTTCATGGCGCATTGAAGAGTAGTAGTTTGTGTCGTCGCTTATCACGCTAACCCCCCTCCCGAGGAAGAAGGCTATGGTGCGCAGAGTTGCCCTCCTTATTAGGGGTTCCCTGTCTGGGGGGAAACGCTCCCGGTAGATGGGCATCATTCTGCGGAAGTCGTCGGAGCCGACTACCACCGTGGGTGTTCCGTGCTTCTCCATGAGGAGGGCGAGGAGGGTGGCGAGGGTGGTCTTACCGCTACTAGGAAGCCCGCAGAGGATCACGAGGAACTTTCTGGGGGGTGTGGGCGGTATCGTGGTTCCCTCCACGAGTCCTACAGAGACGGAAGGGTTATGAAACGTTTTAAATCGTTACCCTACATTTTCTTTTTATTGGAGAAGGGGTGGTTATGGTTCCCGTCGCGCTCACTATAGCTGGCTCCGACCCTCTGGGAGGAGCAGGCGTCCAGATGGACTTGAAGACGTTCGCGGCGCTTGGGGTTCACGGTGTGTGTGCTATAACAGCGGTTACAGCCCAGAACACTGTCCATGTGAGGGACATATACGTGGTTCCTCCCGAGATAATCATGGCTCAGGTTGACGTCTTAATGGAGGACCTCGACGTTAACGCAGCCAAGACAGGTATGCTGAGGGACAAGGAGACCGTCGACGTGGTGTGCGCCATAGAGGACGAGTACGGCTTCCCGCTCGTGGTTGACCCTATAATTTGGGCTGGGTCTGGTGAGAGGCTGGCCTCGCCCTCCGCTGAGAAGGCGATAATCGACCAGCTTATTTTGAGGGCTACAGTAGCTACTCCGAATGTCACGGAGGCTTCCCTCATAGCTGACATGCAGATCAAGACGGTTAGGGACATGGAGGAGGCGGCCAAGGCTATAGCTTCTAGGGGAGCCGAGGCGGTCGTGGTTAAAGGAGGCCACTTGGATGAGGAGCGGGACGTTGTTGTGGACGTGATGTACGCTGAGGGAAAAGTGAGGGTTTTCGAGAAGCCGCGGATTAGGGATGGGGTGAGCCACGGGAGGGGGTGCTGCTTCTCCGCGGCCATCACAGCCTTCATCGCTATGGGTGAATCGCTGTCCTCAGCCGTGGAGAAAGCTGAGGACTACGTTGAGAAGGTTTTCTGTCACCCCATCGACGTTGGGAGGGGGAGGAAGCCTGCGAACCCGCTGGTGCTTCTCCGGCAGGATGCTGAAAGGTGGAGAGTTATAAGCGAGGTTGGGAGAGCGGTGGAGATGCTTGAAGCCGAGAAGAACATGGGTGCTTTGATACCAGAGGTCAGGATGAACATAGGGATGGCGACAAGCTTCGCCAAGGATGTTGAGGACGTTGCAGCCGTGGAGGGCAGAATCGCAAGCTTCAGGGGTCATGCTAGGTCGCTGGGATGCCCAAAGTTTGGCGCATCAAGCCACATAGCGAGAGTGATACTTAAGGTGATGGAGTACGACCCGGACGTGAGGGCGGCCATAAACCTGAGGTATTCCCCCGAGATACTTGAGGCCTGCAGGAAAGCCGGGTTTGTTGTCTCAGGGTTTGACAGGAGGGAGGAGCCTGAGGAAGTCCGTTCTGTGGAGGGGAGGAGCCTCCAGTGGGGGGTGGAGCAGGCCATCCAGAAGGCGATGAGGGTGCCCGACGTCATATATGATGAGGGGGGGCCTGGTAGGGAGGGCATGATAAGGGTTTTGGCTCAGACGGCGACTGAGGCTGTGGAAAAGGTTCTACGCATAAAGAGCCAGCTTAAACTCTAGCGTCAGACAAAAAAATATTAGTTTTAGGGGGTGCTACATGTGGTTGAGCGTCGCTGAGAGTGGTCTCTTTGAGTGAGACAGCGGAGGAGAAGTTCAGAGAACTTGTCCCGTATAGGCCTTACCCGGCTCAGCTCCAGTATATGAGGGACGTCTTCAACCTCGTCGGGGAGGGGGGGGTCGGCTTCTTGGAGGCGCCGACGGGCTTCGGCAAGACTGTCTCCATACTCTCAGCCACTCTGCCCTACCCGTGCAGGCTCTTCTACTACTCTAGAACCCACATCCAGATGAGGCAGGTGGCTTGCGAGCTGGAGAGGATCAACTCCTTAGGCTACGGGTTCACTGGCGTCGTGAGGGGCTCCAGAATCCAGCTCTGCCTCGACAGGGACGTGAGGGCAATGGACGACTACATAAGGGCAGACGAGGTCTGCCTTTCGAGGATAAGAAGTGGAGAAGACGACGCGAGCCTCGCCGAGCTTTCCCTCCACAGGCTGGACATAACGATCTCAAGCCAAGACCATCTCCCATCAGACCTGCCTTTATACTGCGAGTTCGAGGGGAGGAAAGTTGAGATCCCCAGCTACGTGCCGCGCAACGTCCCGACCGTTGCGAGCGTTGAAAGCCTCCTAAGCTACGGCGAGAGCAGAGAGATTTGCCCCTACTACTTGGCGAAGGCGCTCTCCCAAGTCTACAGGGTTGTCATCGGGTCATACAACTATCTTTTCCTGGACCCGGGGTTTAAGGGACACATCGTGATCATGGATGAGGCGCACAACATAGAGGACTTCTGCAAGGAAACCAAGTCCCATGTCCTCTCGAGGAGGACTGTTGAGAGAGCGATCGACGAGGTCAAGGAGGTGGACAGGCCCTGGGCCTCCGACATAGAGGCTTTCCTCGCCTTCCTCCTAGGGTTCTTCAACCACGCCGACTTCAAAGGGGACGAGCTCCTGACGAAGAGCATGATACTCCGCGAGATGGAGGAGAACGGCGTAACGCTGGAGAGGCTGGAGGAGTTCCTGGAGAGTTGGCCGCTCATAATAAACATTCAGAGGGAGCTCATGGCTAGGAGGAGGAGGGTGGTCATCCTCGACAGGATGAGGGTCGCCCAAGTTTACGCGTTCATGGAGGCTTTCACGTCGAGCAGGGAGGATGCCTATGTCGGCTTCTGGAACACTGACGACGAGAAGAACCCATCGCTCGAGTGGCTTTGCCTAGATCCGAAGATAGCTTTCGAGGAGGTCATGTCCGAGAAGCCTAGGGCTGTGATACTCACAAGCGGCACCCTGTCCCCCCTAGACGGGGTGGCTGCCCGCTTAGGTGTCCCAGAATCTCTCAAGAAGAGCTACCCCTCAGTTATAGCCA
>JAHAWR010000082.1:0-146 GCA_018383835.1 Candidatus Jordarchaeia archaeon
ACAAGTTGACGATAAAGATAAGCGCCGAAAGCTACGCCGAGCTAGCCCGAAGGTACAAGCAAATCTGTGAGCAGAAGGAAAGTTCAACCGAGGAGCCAACGCTCGACGGGCGGTGAGCAGAAAACCTCAGCGCTGATGTGGAAACA
>JAHAWR010000082.1:157-842 GCA_018383835.1 Candidatus Jordarchaeia archaeon
TTAAAAACTCTTAACTAAACTACTTTTTTTACTTTAGTAGCACCAGTGGTGTCCTAATGGTCTTGTTTGGTGAAGCCCCCCGCTTCTGTGTTCAGGGGATTTGGGATGAAGCGGTTTCGGCTTTCTCGCTTAGACTCAGACGGGGCTGGGTTGCTGCTATGCGTGGTAGCGTCACCGAGAGAAGACCAAGTGAGGAGCGAACGTGCTTTGTTGTTCTGGCTGAGGATAAGTTTAAGCTGAGGCATCCTCGAGGCCGCTAGGAGCGCGGGGCGAGAGGTGAGGGACGTAACAATTTACATTAACGGAGAGGGAACCACTAGCGTTAAACATGTTCTTAGAAGACCTAGAAAAGGAATACTTCTTTGGACGCGTGCTCTTCGAACAAAATTTTTATAAAGAAACCTTTTCGATGGTGTGTCGAAAGGAGGTTCAGGAAATGGTGGAAGAAGTATACATTGTGGATTTTCTCCGGTCTCCATATTCTAGGTCGAGGCCGACTAAGCCTGAAACGGATGTCTTCAACAAGGTCTACATGCCCGACTTGGCCGCGATGCTAGTGAGAAAAATGATCGACAGGACGGGAGTAAACCCCGAGGAGATAGGCGACATAATAACTGGTTGCACGATGCAGATGAAGGAGCAATGGCTTTACGGCGGCAGAATCGTGAATATACTCGCCGACCTC
>JAHAWR010000082.1:898-4627 GCA_018383835.1 Candidatus Jordarchaeia archaeon
GATGCACCAGTGCATAATGGAAGTTGCTCTAGGCTACTCGGACATAACAATAGCCTGCGGCATAGAGCACATGACTCACCTCCCAATGCAGCTAGACCTCAACCCGCACTTGGGTGTCTCACCCACGCTCCTAACGAGGCAGGATCTAGTTGCGAAGTACGACCTCCTCACCGCCATGAGCATGGGGCTGACCGCCGAGAAGCTCTTCGCGAAATACAAGGATGAGCTCGGCTGGACTAAGAGGGAACTGGACGAGTGGGGCGTTAGGAGCCATCTGCGCGCAGCCCAAGCGCTAAAGGAGGGCTACTTCAGGAACGGGTCAGGGTACCCTGAGGGCAGGAGGGATGGAGAGATAGTTCCCGTTGAGGCCGAGATGCCCGACGGCAGCAAGAGGATCATCGACGCAGACCAGTCGATAAGGCCGGACACTTCGCTGGAGGCGGTTGAGAAGTTGCCGCCAGCGTTCAAGCCGGATGGCGTGATCACGGCAGGCAACTCGTCCCCCCTGAATGCTGGGGCAGCTGCAATGATGTTCATGTCCAAGAAAAAGATGAATGAGTATGGTTTGGAGCCTATGGCGAGGGTTGTATCTATGGGGTGGGCTGGAGTTGACCCAAGCGTAATGGGCGAAGGTCCGGTGCCCGCATCCCGCAAAGCGCTGAAGTACGCTAAGCTCGAAGTTAAGGACATATCTTTCTGGGAGGTAAATGAGGCGTTCGCTGTCGTAACCCTCTTCGCCATCAAGAAGCTGGGGCTTGACCCGGAGAGAGTGAACGTGAAGGGTGGAGCGATAGCCATAGGGCACCCGTTGGCGTCCTCGGGCATAAGGATCACGGGGACACTGGCAAGGATACTTAACATTGAAGGAGCAAAGTACGGTTGCGCGACACTCTGCGGTGGCGGCGGACAGGGAGGAGCCACAATCATAGAGAACGTGAACGTCTAAGCCCCCTATTTTTCCTCTTCTTTGAGGGTTAAAGGTTGAGTTATGCTGCTTCCTGGAGCGGCGGAAAGGATAGTTGCCTCGCCTGCTACGAAGCTGCGCGCAGCGGCCTCAGGATATCGCATCTGATAAACTTCGTCTATGAGGGGAGAGTCCGGTCTCACGGTGTAGGCGTCGGCATCGTGCGCCTCCAGGCTGAGCTTACAGGCATACCCATCGTGCAGGTTGAGACAAGCTGGGAGGACTACGAGGAAAACTTCAAGAGGGCCGTCTGCCCGCTCGTCCTCCGCGGCGTCAAGGGAGTCGTTTTCGGCGACATCTACTTGGACAACCACAAGAAATGGGTCGAGAGAGTATGCGGGGAGCTGGGGGTTGAGGCCGTCGAGCCCCTCTGGGGGCTAAAGCCCGAAGAGGCCATCTCCCGCCTGCTCGCCGCGGGTTTCGAAGCCGTAATAGTCTCCGCCCAATCCGAACTAGTAGGTGAAGAGTGGGCTGGGCGCGTAGTGAGCTGGGATTTCATAGACTACCTCAAGGAGAGAGGGGTCGACCTCTGCGGGGAGAACGGCGAATACCACACGCTGGTCGTGAACGGCCCCATATTCAAAAGGAGATTGGAAGTAAAAGTTGAAGGCGTCGCTAGAGGAGGTGGGCGCTGGGTTGCCGTTTTGGACATAGCTAACTCGGGCGGCCGAACATGAGGCGTCTGGGCAGCGGCCATGACTTCATGGTTGAACCCGGCTCTCACGCCTTGTAGAACCCATACTTCACTACTGCCTCCTTCATCGCCCTGAGGTTTTCCGGAGGTATGTTGTCCGGGAGGACGCAGGAGGAGCAGAGCATGTATCCGCCCCCCTCCATGCAGCCCTCTATCTGCCTCCTGCAGTACTCCTCAACCTCTCTAGGTGTTCCCAGCGCCGTCACGTGTGGGGGTATGTTTCCCATTATGCAGGCTCTATCCCCAAGAACATCCTTGGCTCTGGATATGTCTGTCTGGTCGAGGTGGAACCAAGTCTTACCCTTTGGAAACTCCGTGAAGTAGTCCAAGACCGCGGTGTAGTCGTTGTCTAGGTGGAAGAGGACTATGCATCCCTTCCTTATTATTTCGTCAGCTATTTTTTTGATGTGCGGCCAGAAGAGGTCGAACCTCCTAGGCGAAATTATGTTTGTCGCGACGCGTGAAAAGCCGTAGACGACTATTTTCGGCTCAGCCTCTCCCGCCATGAAACCGATCTGCGGGTCGACTGCCGCGATCATCTCGTCCGTCGTCGCATCGCAGGCTGCGGCCAGCGTGTCGGGGATCTCGACGACGTCCAGAAGGTAATTGTTGAAGCTCCTAAGGAAGGATATCACGTCGACCGGCGGCTCCACAATCGCGTGCCCCATGGCCAGAACATCCATCTCCCTCAGCCAAGAGGGCACGTCGAGCTCCGCGTACTGCGCCGCATACTTCAAGAGCTCACTCTCAAGCTCGGGCCTCCTCTTGAAGGGGGAGAAACCCTCCTCCATCACGAGCTTGTAGTCTTCTCTCCTCATTATTTGCCTCTCTATCATCTGCTCCGGCGTGTTCCCCTTAGGCAGCTGCCAGTCGAAATAGAGCATGCTGTGCGAGTTAGGCCAAGGGAGATAGTAGACAAGTATTGGGGAGCAGCCGGAGTATATGTCGAATCCCCCGAACATCTCCCAAACCTTCCTCGTTGCCTCGTAGGACTTCTTCACATCGAAGAAGAACTCCTCTATAGTCATCCCCGTCAGCAAAGCCTGCGCCGCGTGGAAGGCTGCGATGAAGGGGACACGGTCGGGTTCCTTCAAAGCCAAGGCGGCCTCAACTCTCTCCCTTGGAGTCATAGTCTCCCTTTCATCCATCCTCAAAGGCATAGCGCCACCCCCCCTCTAGGAACCATAAAAGGGAGGACTTGTGAAAGGTTAAAAAGTTTTTGTGTCCTTCAGCAGCAACGCCGCATTTAGGCCGGCGGTCTTGCCTACAACGTGCCTACGCATTTCGTGGCCGCCACAGCTCCCCTTAAAGCATTAAACCAGCTAGAAGCTGAAGTTGCCTCTTTTCACGAACTTTGGGTTACACTGTATAATCTTTTCCACAGCCCACCGTGTGAGGTCTCCTGTCACTCTCTGGCACTCGGGCATGGTTTTTCCGTCCTTCGACATCGCCAGAAACTCCGTGAGCGCTTTAGGGTTGCTGAGTATGTACGCCTTCCCCCAGTTGTGAAACTGGACGTCCACACACCTTATCCCCCCATACTTCTCCCTCATTCTCTCTCCAACCTCAGCCACTGCATTATTAATGACGAGCACCTTTATGACGTCCTTCTCCAGGTCCTCCATTGTAAAGCCGAAGCTGAAGCTTATAGCGGCAGCAGCCCCAGCCATCGCGCCACAAGTCCCCAGCGACATGTTCCCCGTCCCCCCAGCCAGCCCCACAGTAGCCTTCCACACATCGCCGGCAACGCTGTCATCGCCGTACCCTAAAGTATCCATAACTGCGGCGAAAACCGTCGGGGCACACGCCCGCCACCTCCCCAAGTACTCGTAGCCTCTACGGTAAGCTTCCTCCAGAATGGCGTCCAGCCCCTTCAACCCCTTCACCCCCACCCCCTTAATCAAAGGCTCCTTCTATAAATTTTTCCTGAGACTTCCTCCTGAAACAGCGCCCGCGTGACGGTTTACGGTCGACCTGGATGGGTGCCCCCTAATAACCAGAAGCTATTTTTGGTGTTGGAGATGTTTGTAGGTTGCAGGTTCGAAGGAGTGGTCGCGTGGAGAGTAGGTTG
>JAHAWR010000082.1:4683-6914 GCA_018383835.1 Candidatus Jordarchaeia archaeon
AGGGCGCCGTTCGGTTTAAGGAAGGTGAGCGGGGCTGCGTTGTGGAGATGCTTGCGAGGGCAGCGATGGGTGAAACCGTGGTCTTTGTAGGCGGACGGTTGGCTGTCCAAGTGGCGCAACTGGGTTGGGCCTCGGAAACTGATATGAGAAATTCCCCCCCGGCGGCTTGGAGGGCTTCTGCTACTTCTTATCTGTGGGTTTTGAAAGGCGGGAGCTCGCCAGGAAGCTTGAGGCTGGAGGAACTAGGTTCGAGAAGATTTTTCATGGGGAAGCCTGTATAAGAAGCCGCCGGAGCTGGTGAGAAAGTTCGCCGAGCAGTTACCAATAGTAGACATACCAAGGGAGTATGTTGTCTTTAAGTCGCTAAGCAAAGTTGAAGCGGGTGAGGAGCCCGTGGTCGTCGTCTTCGTTACAAACCCACACCAGCTCTCCGCCCTCATAGTCTTGGCAAACTATGGCAGGGAAAGCTGCGACAATGTTATTGCACCAATGGGGGCAGGGTGCCACCAGATTGGAATATACGCTTACAGGGAAGCGAGAGCAGAGAAGCCGAGGGCAGTCATCGGGCTGACGGACTTGGACGCGAGCTGAACGCCAGAAACCGTCTCGGAGACAACGCCTTCACCTTCACAGTCCCATACGGAATGTTTAGAGATGGAAGGTGACGTGGAGGGGCTTCTTAGAAGTGGGGGCGTGGCTGGAGCTCCGGAAGCACCTGCACACGCAATAGTACTACTACTCTTCTCCGGAGCCACTCCGCTTCTCCCTCCATTTTTTCAGCGCCCTCTCGGCGAGCAGCTGCGAGTACTTCTCCCACTGCGGCTCCTCCCCGCTCTTCCTCCTCCATATTTTGAAGCGGCAAGTCTCGGCGCCGGCAGGTATAATCCACTCAAACTTGACGTCGAAGTCGACGCCCCCCTTCTCCCTGAGAAACCTCATTACACCCTCAACCAAGTACCTCTGAACCCTGCAGTCGAAGGGGCCGTACACGTCCTGAAGGGGGCACCAGAGTATGTCGAACATGGCCTCGTCCTCGCTCAGTATCTCAGGCTTCTCCACGGACGCCCACAAGATGGTGTTTATAGCCGTGGCGCAGAAGCTCGCCTTCTCAACATCGCTCGTCCCCTCAGGGAAGACGGCGTGCTCAAACATCTGCCTTGCAGCATCGTATCCGACTTTCCTCAGCGCCTCATTAACAACCTTCTGCCCCTCGGGTCCAAGGTTCTCCTCGACGTCCTCTACTACCTGAAGTAGAGCCTTAGCCATGAAGACGCCCCAGACGAAGACGGCCGCTGGGTCGAAGTCCGGCCTCACAGCGATATCCCGCCTAAACCTTTCAACAGCCTCGGCATACGGGAAGCTGAACCTTGTCCCCTTCCAGTTCTTCTCCCTACGCTCACCCTTCACAAGAATACCATTTCTGATCAAGGCAAACACCCCCGAACGGATGGGAAAGCATTCTCCCGGGTTGAAGCCGTAGAGGGTGTGACACGAAAAGTAGAAATTAGGGTGTCGCGGCTCCAGGTATGTGTTCAGGCGGCCTCACTGCCTTAAGTGTGATCGCGCCCTCAGGGCACCCTACGGCGCAGACGCCGCAGCCGAAGCAGTTCTCAGCTATCACTCTCGCCTTATACTTTCTGCTCCCCTCCGGCTTGTACATTTCAATCGCCTCGAAATGGCACCTTTCGATGCAGGTCTGGCAGCCCCTGCACTTCTCCTCATCGACGAACGCCTGCCACCTGCTCTTCTCGAGGGCAGCCTTGGTCACGGGGATGCTGGCCCCCTTAAGGAACATGAAGAACTCGCAGCAGTCACTGCAGCAGTTGCAGTTAACCGTGAGTCCCCTGCCACTCATCTCGGCGGTGTTGCCCCAAGTGTGGATCAGCCCGTCCTCCTCTATCTCGTCAATGAGCTTCAAAGCTTCCTCCAAACTGATCTCCACCCCCGACCCCCTCTCCACCACGTACTCAGCTCCTCTCCCCACCTGGATGCAGTGCCAAGTCTTCGACTCGTCGGTGTAGCGGCACCCGTCGCCCGCCAGCCCCGAGACAGTCCGACATGAGCACGGAACCACCGCTATCTTGCTGTTAGCCTTAAGTATCTCCCTTATGTCCTCACAGGGCAGGAGGTCAGGTGAGTCCTTCACAGCCCTGTAGGCGGGAACCACCCTCCAAACCTTCATCCCGGTAGCCTTTATGAGCTGGCCGAACTTGGGATAGTACTCCCTTTCT
>JAHAWR010000083.1:0-6718 GCA_018383835.1 Candidatus Jordarchaeia archaeon
GCATCTTATCTTCCCTTGCCTATCCCACTGCTGGGTCGTCCATGTGGTGGCTTCAAGGGAGCTTCTTGGCTTCTTTAAGCGTGTAGAGTCTTTCACTCATTAGTAACTTATCTATACTTACAATTATTTAAACCTTCATACTTGGAAACTGCTAACTACGGCTGCAGTATTCCCCGCCACTAAATTGGCTTTCTTGTTATGTCTACGTTTTCTAGGGCATCTCGCGGCTCAATAAACCTTGTGAGGTGGGGAATTATGACTGCTACTCCATCAACGTTTACGTCTTCGACTGTTGCTCTTAAAGGCGGTGTTGTAGGCTTGAATTATACCTTTGTTCTGACAAGCAGTGAACATGTCAACGGGGTTCACCTTAAGCCAGCTATCCGACAGGGGTAAATTTTGTGCCCGTATACTTCCCCCCTTCAGCTTCGGGATTAACCGGGTAAACTTTTCCCTTAAAGCCGTTCGCAAGGTTCCAGACTATAGTGTTCCCGATTTTAAGATTGATGTTTGAGGCGCTCACAACCGCCAACGAGTGAGGATTAAAAATGCGCTCCAATTCGCCAAGCAAGAGAAGACCTCTTGTTGCTTGAAACCATGGAAAAACAGTTAATTTAAGAATACGCTACGTTCCCCCCTAATAGGGGGCTTGCTGAATGAAGAGACACATTCTAAAACCCATTTGAAAAAGCTTAACAACATAAGGTGATAGGTGAATGAGGACGAGCAGGGGTTCTATGTCTTACTTCCTCAGTTATGGAGGCGATGCCGCAGCTTCAAATTAACTTGAAGAGGAACAAAAAGGGTGGTGTTACTATGAATTTCGCAGGCAAGATCGATCTGCTTCTTCCGCATAAGGAGAGCTTAAACTGTTAAGGGAGCCAGTGAAGGATGCATGTTATTTGCGTTTATTTCCATTTATTTGGAGGCTGGTGATACTAGTGATTTATGTAGCTTCGGTTTTTGATGTTCTCCTAATGATAGCGGTTCGGGGGTTCGCGTCTGTTTTTATCGCCACAGCGAAGTTCGATAGGAAGAAAGTGTGTTTTTTGAGCCCTGCCTTTTCGAAAAACTGTTTCATTTCCTCTTCGCTGTAAAACCTGTTTCCCCCCATCATTTTTATCAGGACGTCTGTGACCGTGACTTTCTCTTTTCTCTTCATGTATGTTGCAAGCATTAGTATCCCGCCGCTTTTCAGCGTCCTCACTATTTCATTTAGCAGCTCCTGAGGGTAATGGTTCCAGTGTATTACTTGGAAGCAAAACGCTGCATCCACGTAGTTGTCAGGTATGGGGAAAGGCTTCCTTATTAGGGGGTCTAGAACCGCGAACTCGACGTTTTCTAGGTCTTTGAGGAGTTTAGTCTGGCCATCCGTTTCTATTGTGTAATGCATGCATTCGTCCACTACGTTCGTGAAGAAGTCTGCACAGATGAGACGACAGTCGAAGTCGAGGAACTTCAGGATGATTGATGGCTCAATTCCAAACCCGCAACCTACATCTAGAATACTGCAACCCTTGAGTCGAGATTTCCCTCCACCGAGCTCCAGCAGCACCTCTCGCGCTAAGTTGTAGACTTCACTGGTGTTCTGGATGTAGAAGAGAGTTGCGACTTCCGGTGATACGAAGTCAAACTCCGCTCCTCTTAGTACATCAACCATTAATTCATACAGAATCTTTTCGAAGCCTGAAATGAGAACTTCAAGACTCCTGAACATCATGTTTGACTGCCTCATCGCGTGCAGCTTATCGATTTCCGCCCTGTTCACCTTATATCGGCCATCCTGCATTACTAGAACGGACTCGTTTGCTAAAGCCTCCATCAGCTCGCCGAGAAGATCTAAACGTTTAACGTCCCCTATGAAGGAGGCGACATCATCCAAGTTTCTTGGTTCATCAAGGAAATCTAAGACACCAATCTTGTCAAGCCCTATGCTTAGGGCAAGGGCGTGAACTTTTCTGAATAATCTCGATATTCTAAGCGTTTTGACGTTTCTCAGCGCGGTCAAGTATCCCTTAATTTTTCCAACGGTCGAAATAACAGCCACCCCCTCTCGCACTAATCCTTTAGGGAAAATAAAATTTACATAACGATTATGACGCCCATATTCCGAAGGCTCCTGTAGTTCTTGACGAGGAGCGCTATCTGCTTTGCGCTCGCCGAGAGAATGCACTCCTCCAAGGTATCATAGTGCTCCAAGCATTCGAGGAACGTGATGAGCTCTGAGCCGACCCTGCCGTTTAAGAGCATTAAAGCTCTTGTCGCTCTAACTTTTCTTTTCAAGTCTGCAAAAATGCTGGAAGAGTTCGAAGTGTACATGAAGGGGTTCGAAGCTACGGAGGCCAAAACCGCCTGAACAGCCGGGTTCACCAGTATGTTGGGTTCCACCAGCGTCGCTTGAGACAGCATTTCATGCATCATCTGGAATAGGTTCCTTTGCCAGCCAACCATCTTGGCCACAATCATCCTATTATCTCCAGAGGCTAGCACCCAGAACTCGTGACCCTCAAGCGAGACGACCTTAGCGGTTTCTGCGTGAGCTAACACTGCTTCGGGAGAAGTATCAATGTTCCAGCGTAGAATGCAATATTTTTTCTCCTTCCAGTTGGCAAAGATCAAGTCAGCCTCAGACTGAATAGGCACGCCCTGAATCTGAGTCCACCGTTCACTCACAATCTCCTCTTTTACTATAGGATATGTGTAACTGCTCCTTGCACAGCCGCGCTTATCCAAGTAAACCACCATGACGTGGTTACCATGGTCAATACTTATAGGCGCAACACCAGCTACCTCAAGTTGCTCATTGAACCAAGAGAGGGAGTCTCCTTCGAGTTCTACCTCATGGTAGACGTTTCCCCCACACATTTGACAATCGGCACTAACCTTAAATTTCAAGCGAACTCGCCTCCAAACAAATTTTTTCGTTGAATTACATTATTTACGAATTTAATTAAATTGCGCTGCGATGCTTCAATATAATCTTAAAAAAGGAACCATATTTTAAATATTTCTATCGTGAAGAATACGGTTTATTGAATATTTTTTAAATAATTTTATAAGAAAATATTTTTGCAATTTACTGTGAAAATTTTTCTATTCTTATCTTCGGAAAAGAAAAAGTAAGGAGACGAAGTGGAAAATTCATTTCACAATGAAAACCCGGAATGGGTTTAACCCATATACAGATGAGTGTGAGTTTCGTGGCGCCCATCTTTAATTTAGCCAAACCATTTGCCATGATTTAGAATCATGTGGTTCTTCGTTCAGTAGGGTTATCATTTTTCTAAGGCTTGGGACGTCTTATTAGTGTGTTTAGAAAGAGCTATTTAAGGTTTAGTTAAGGAAATAGATTAGTGGGCTAGTTAGGTGTACGTTGATGGTGTTTATGCTGGAAGGGATTATACGGATGATGGATTCTTTTAGATGAAAACTCGTTTTTGGTTGGGGGTGTGGCTGATGGGGTGGCTCGTGTTTTATGGTGGGGCAGGCGAGGTCGGAGGGAACAAGATTTTACTTGAGGATGGGGATGTGCGTGTTTTCCTAGATTTTGGCATTTCTTTCACCCAAATGGGAAAGTTTTACTCCGCGCCTTTCCGGAGGCCCAGGAGGGAGGAGGGATTGGTGGAGCTTGGATTGATACCGCCAATCAAGGGGGTTTACAATTTTGACAAGGCTGAAACGTCCGTTGATGCGGTAATCGTCTCCCATGTCCACATGGACCACGTCGGCTTCCTACCATTAATTAGAGACGAGATACCTGTCTTCTGTGGTGAAACGGCTGCCACTATGCTAGATGCCTTCACCGGCATGGAAAAGTGGATTGTGGGAAGAGGCGTTAGAAAGGGTAGTGTTAGAACATTCAGAACTAATGACGGGTTTAGGGTGGGGGGCGTGGAAGTTAGGCCTGTTCACGTGGACCACTCTGTTCCGGGTTCCTATGGCTTCGTCATTCACACTTCAGAGGGGACAGTGGCCTATACGGGGGACTTCAGAACGCATGGGGCCAGGAGCGAGCTGACCATGGACTTTGTGAGCGCGGCTGAGGGGGAAGGCGTTGATGTCTTGATAGTGGAGGCTACGAACATTTCGAACGCCTATGTATCCTCCGAAGGGGAGGTTAGGGAGAAGCTCCACCACATAGTGAACAACACGGATGGACTAGTTGTGACTTACTTCGCCAGCACAGACATTGATAGGCTTAGGACGTTCTACGAGGTAGCCGAGAGAAGCGGGCGGAAGCTAATATTATCGGCGAAGCAAGCCTACCTCCTGAGCAAATTGGAGGGTGACCCGCATCTCAGAGTTCCAAGCTTGAGAGATAAGTGCATTATGGTCTTTAAAAAGAAGAAGAAGGTGTACAAGGGTTGGGAGAGAGAGGTATTAGAGGGAGAGACTGTTGTTGAGGCGGGCGACATCTCAAAGATGCAGAGGGAGGCGATACTCATAGCTTCTCTCTACGACTTTGAGGAGCTGATCGAGGTTAAGCCTGCTCCCGGAAGCTGCTACATTTACTCTTCATCTGAACCTTTCAACGAAGAAATGGAAATAGACTTTAACAAGACGAGAAACTGGCTGGAGCACTACGGTCTCCCCCAGTACCACGTCCACGTATCAGGCCACATAATGCCAGTCGAGCTAAAGAAAGTGGTGGAGAGGATAAAGCCGAAGAGAGTGTTTCCAGTTCACTGTGAGCAGCCGGAGGTCTTCGCGAAATTCATCAAGGGAATCAAAACTGACACCATTATTCCCCTAGCTGGGGAAAGATATACTGTTTGATGGCAGGAGGGCTAGAGGGGACATAAGGGGTCAGGCTTAAAAAACGATTCTGTTTCAATATAGGCCCTCGCCCTGCACCCTCCAAGACATGTGGCCCTAGCGGGACATGATGAACACTTACCTTCCAGCTTTCTCCAATCCAGTAAGCCCATGTCTGTGCGTTTACCGTGAAGTTTCCTCCAGCTCTCTGATCCCCCGTCTTCAAGTATGTTCCCAACTTTAATATCTAAGACGTCGCAGAGTAGTACGTTCCCGATGGGGTCAAGGTCCATCACATTGTAATAGCACCCCCAAACTTTAACGTGTCTTGAGTCGACTATTCTTTCTGCGAAGGGGGTACAGCGAACCTCAGCAGGGTAGGACAGGCTGTCAGCCGTCTCACCTATTTCGATAAGGGCGCGCTTCAGCTGCTCCGGGCTTAAAGCCAAAGACCTGTTTCCCTTAGCGGCACCCGATGGGATTAATGTTAGGAACGACGCCATTTTTCCTTCGATGCCGCATGAGAACGAGACAAAGCGGGCAGCTTCGTGGACGTTAAGGGACGTTATCGCCATTACTGGAATGAAGTCTAAGCCAGTTGACTTTATTGTCTCCGCTGCAGACAATATTTTTTCCCACGCTCCCTTTCCCCTCATCGACTCGCAGACAAGTTTTGACGCGCCGTCAAAGCTTAGCGATACCTTTGCTTCGAGACGTGCAAGCATGTTAGCCACCTCGCTATTCATTAGGAAGCCGTTCGTCACAACCTCAACTTTCATCCCTAAGTCAGCGGCGTAACTCAGAAGTAGCGATAGATCCTCTCTAAGGAGGGGCTCTCCCCCAACAAATGATAACATTTCAGCTCCAGCTTCAGCCGCCTCGGCGACCACCCTTCGTCCACTATCTGTTCCTAGCTCTCTTCGAAATCGTCCTTTAACGTAGCAGTGAACGCAGGTTCCATTACACCTAAGTGTGCACGGCCACACGACAGCCTCGAGAGGAGTCAACGAAAAACACACTCCTTCAAGTTTCCGGTGATATGTATGAATTGCCGAACCGCATGTCAATTAAAAGTAATAAAAGACTAAGATACCCTTAGAAGTACTACAACTATAAACGTTACGTTAAATTCATGGTTTCATCGTCCGGGTGGTATAGTGAGGCTTAAGGTGGCTTTAGCACAGACAAAAGTATATGTGGGGGATGCCAAAGGAAACCTCGAAAACTTCGAAATATTCTGCAGGTGCATTCAACAACTTGATAGTAGCTCCATAAGGGGAGTTAACGTCACTAGCATTGGAAAAAGATCCACTTTTAGCGCCCTCATAGGAGGATCCTGCAAAAGAGAGGATAATTACAATAGTGCAGTTCTAATCGAGCCGAGGGGCAACGTTTACAACATAATTCATCTTCCCAACCGGAAGATACGGAAGAGGTTTTTCTTCGAGCACATGAACTGTAAGCTGGGGGGAGCGAACTAAATAAAGGATGTGCAAAACGAGTCCGGGTAGGATTGAACTGCAGGTTTGACGTGACTTCACATTTCCTGAGGCGCCGAGAGCGTACTGTTACATTGGAGCCAACATAATAATCAACATTTCAGTACCTCAATAACTTCCAAGCGCCGTAGTTAGCAGTTTCCGAGTAGAAACTTTAAATAGTTATAAGTATAGATAAGCTACTAATGAATGAAAGACTCTACACACCCAAAAAAGCCAAAAAGCTCCTTGAAGCCACCACATAAACAATCCAACAATAAAACAGACAAAAAAGATGTATTAGAACTGGGGGTTGCCGACAAACTGACAACCATTCTCCTTCGCTGGAAAACCCTCGAAATAAAGAGCCATAAGTATAAAGAGGTTGTTAGCGGTGTCAGAGTGCTCGTATCAAGTTAGATCCTACAAAGTAAAGCACAACTACGACGTTAAATGGTTCTTAGAGGCTTACAGGTGGCTATTGC
>JAHAWR010000083.1:6748-6890 GCA_018383835.1 Candidatus Jordarchaeia archaeon
TAACTTGGAAGGAGAAGATCGTCAAGAAAAGGTTGATCCCGATAATTCCGAAGAGCAACGAATTCAAGCGCAACCTAAGAAACTCTTTACTTAGAAATTGGGTTTTCTGCGCTCACTACGCTGACTCCTCTCGAGGCTGTCG
>JAHAWR010000006.1:0-8575 GCA_018383835.1 Candidatus Jordarchaeia archaeon
TGGGCGCTGGAACCTACAGGATAGGGAGCTCCGTTGAGTTCGACTGGTGCTGCGTCAACACGGTCTTCGCCTTAAAGGACAACGGCGTGGACGAGGTCATAGTGGTGAACTATAACCCGGAAACGGTGTCCACGGACTACGACATAAGCGACAAGCTCTACTTCGAGGAGCTGTCCTTCGAGAGGGTTCTCGATATCTACGAGAAAGAGAACCCAATGGGGGTTATAGTATCCGTTGGGGGGCAGATCCCAAACAACATAGCCCACAAGCTCGCCAAGGCCGGGGTTAATATACTTGGGACGGCGGGGGAGGACATAGACCGCGCCGAGGACAGGGCCAAGTTCAGCGCACTTCTAGAGGAGCTCGGCATACCCCAGCCACCCTGGAGCAAGCTTACCTCCTTAGAGGAGGCTAAGGAGTTCGCTAGGAAGGTGGGGTACCCTGTCCTTGTGCGTCCAAGCTACGTTCTATCCGGCGCCGCCATGAGGGTGGCGTACACCGAAGAGCAGCTCGAAGACTTCCTCGTTCTCGCCTCATCGGTCTCCCAAGAGCACCCCGTGGTGATCTCGAAGTTCATAGAGGGGGCGAGGGAGGTTGAGGTTGACGGGGTAAGCGATGGAGAGGACACATTTATAGGTGCGATAATAGAGCATGTCGAGGACGCCGGGGTGCACTCTGGGGACGCCACGATGGTTATACCGCCGTTCAGCATCACTGACAACATGAAGAAAATCATAGAAAATTACACGTGCAGAATAGCTTCGTCCCTCAGAATAAAGGGGCCATTTAATATACAGTACCTCGTCAAGGACGGGGTGGTATACGTCATAGAGTGTAACTTGAGGGCGTCCCGCTCCATGCCCTACGTCAGCAAGACAGTAGGGGTCAACCTGATGGACGTGGCTGCATCAGTCATGCTTGGAAAGAAGCTCAGGGAGCTGGGCGTCGCCGTCCCACGGCGCCTTCCCCACTTTGGAGTAAAGGTTCCCCAGTTCTCCTTCATGAGGCTTGACGGGGCGGACCCGGTCCTCGGCGTGGAGATGATGTCCACGGGCGAGGTCGCCTGCTTGGGAGACAGCTTGGAGGAGGCGCTTTTGAAGGCACTTTTGGCGGCCGAGCTTGACGTCCCATTGGAGGGGGGGAGCATTCTCGTGACAGTCGGCGGCAGGATGCTCAAGCAGGAGGTGGCTCCCATAGCCAAGAAGTTCGCGGAGATGGGCTACGAAATATACGCCACGGAGCACACCGCGGAGGCGATGGCTGATGCCGGCATAAGGAACGTTAAGACAGTCTACAAGATAAGTGAGCCACACAGGAAGCCCAACATAAGAGATCTAATCCTCGAGAGAAAGCTGAACATGGTTATCAACATTCCTAGGACTGGCACCCTCGAGAAGTACGCCGACATGATAAGGGACGAATACATGATAAGGAGGAAGGCGACGGAGTACAACATACCGGTCATAACAAACATCAAAATGGCGAGGAGCCTAGCAGCGGCGCTCGAAAGCATCAAGAGGAATGGTAGGGAGCTCTCAGCAAAGTCCCTGAACGAGTACCTTGAGAAACTGAAAGCCGTCGAGAAGCGAACCACCTTCTGCTAGAGTGATTCGGGGTGTCGATATGGGCGAGAGAGGCTACGGTAGAGTTAATGATGAAGTGATTGGCAGACTGGTGGAAGTGTTAGGGGAGAGGAACGTTAAGGCTGACATTGTGGAGAGATACGTCTACTCCACGGACGCTTCCCTTTTCAGCTCACTCCCTGACGTTGTAGTCACGCCGGAGAACACCAGCCAAGTTGTGGATGTCGTCAGAATAGCTTCTGAGAAGCGCATCCCAGTGACGCCGAGGGGGGGTGGGACGGGGCTGTGCGGCGGAGCAGTCCCGCTTTACGGAGGAATAGTGGTCGACCTGAGCAAGATGGACAGGATACTGGAGGTCGACCTCGACAACTTCTGCGTGACCGTCGAGGCGGGGATTACGCCTGAAAGGCTCAACAGGGAGCTCGCGAAGCACGGCTTCTTCTTCCCCCCAAGCCCTGGAAGCAAGAAGATGTGCACGGTTGGGGGCATGATCGCTACCAACGCTGGCGGGATGCACGCTGTGAGGTACGGGGTAACGAGGAACTTCGTCCTCGGGCTAAAGCTCGTGATCCCCCCGGGTGATGTGGTGAGCCTCGGGGGGAAAGTCCTCAAGAGGTGCTTAGGCTACGACCTCATTCAGCTCGTCGTCGGGTCTGAGGGGACACTCGGGATAGTCACCGAGGCCACCCTCAGAATTCTCCCGCTTCCCGAGAAGTCTGCGGTGGTGGTCGCCTACTTCAAGGACGTTTCAACGGCGGCTAAGGCGGTCAACGCAGTTCTCAGGAAGGTCATACCCTCAGCCATAGAGGTTCTGGACAAATGGTCGATAGAGGCCGTCAACCGATACGTTCCATCCCTAAACCTACCACGAGCCGAGGCGGCCCTTTACTTCGAAGTTGAGGGGAGCGAGCAGGAGGTTGAAAGACAGATCAGGGTCATAGTTGACGCTTGCAGGTCGCATGGAGGAGAAACCGAGTGGACCAGCGACTCAAAAGAGAAGGAGAGGCTCCTGGCGGGGAGGGAGATCGTTGGGGGAGCCATAATGAACATCGACAGGGGGAGGGTCAGAGTTTACGAGGCTGAGGACGTCTGCGTCCCCATAGCCCAACTTCCACGCTTCGTCGAGGAGGCCCACAGCATCTCGGAGAGGTACGGGATACCCGTCTGCATATACGGGCATGCGGGAGACGGAAACTGCCACTCTGGAATAATGATAGACCCCAAAAGCCGAGAGGAGTGGGAGAAGATGCGAATGATGGCCAGTGAAATATACGAGCTAGCGGTAAAGCTTGGCGGAAACATAAGTGGGGAGCACGGGATAGGTCTACTGAGAGCAAAGTACATGGCTGGCATCCACGGGCAAGCCCTACACATCATGAAAAAGATAAAGGAAGCCTTCGACCCCCAGGGAATACTAAACCCTGGTAAAATGGGCTTCACCTAGAAAGTAACCGCCCCGTGTAGAAGATAGATTACTCCGCGCGTGCGCTGCCCCTCACCCACGCCGGCAGTGCTGAGCGTGTGAAGCCAATATAACAACTTTTTTAAGTTAAAACAGGCAGAAGGAAAGTCTAAGCACGCGTGGCAATTTCTTCTCGCTCCTGGACGAGTAGGGAGGTGGTTGCTTGAGTAATGAGCATGTTGAGGGAGGAGCAAGGCTGCTGACCGGTGAGGAGTTGAAGAGAGAGGCTAGAGCTCTCAGGAGAGCTAGCCTCTGGTTTGCCGCAAGGCACAACCTGTTCCTAGTCGCGCCAGCCATCCTGACGTTCCTGACATCCGCGGTCCTAGTCTTCGCGGCACTTAAAGTGCTCCAGTGGTTGTTGGACGCCTTCTACATAGGTAACCCAGGCTTCTGGTGGATTCTGGGGGCGCCCAGCCTAACCCTGACCGGGCTAAGTGTCCCCCTAACTCCAGCCTCGCTTGCACTAGCCCTAGCGGCGATACCGATAATTCACGTGTCCGCCAAGTTCGTCTACTTTCTCTACTTACTCGCGTTCGCCAAGATCCTCGTTAAGCCTATACCTGAAGGACACTACCCCTACACTCCAGCCAACCCCGTCGTGAGGCAGTTTCTACTGAACGCAACTATAACAGGAACCTTCCTGAGCTTTTTCGGCGAGGGGCCGTGGGCTAGGGCTGAGCTGAGCCGCATAATGTATAAGGCTCTAGGCGCAAAGCTGGGGAAGGGAGTCTTCCCAGCTACGATACTTGACCCGTGGATGGTGGAGATAGGGGACGGGACAACGATGGGCGCCTACAGTTGCGTCGCAGGGCACGCTATAGAGGGAGACAAAATAATGTTCGCCCGCGCCAAGATAGGGAAGAACTGCGTACTCGGGTTCCGCTCGCTCGTGTGGCCGGGGGCCGAGCTCGGTGACAGGGTGATAATAGGAACATACTCCATGGTTCCGAAGGGAGCCAAGCTTCAGAGTAACACAGTGTGGGTTGGAATACCGGTAAAGCTCTATAAAGAGCTCGGCGAAAAAGAAGGCGGCACACGGGATGAAGGAAAAAAAGTAATGTAGCAGCGCCATGTGAGGACATAATCTAAAAAACGGAGCCGATAGCAGTAAAGTCAGGAGAGGAGGTACATGGTGTAAAAGGGTAGTAGACGGTAACGCAGGTGACGGCTGTTATGGCAGCGCTTCACGCACCGACGCTACCTTTCCTGTTCTGCTAACACGACGCATACTTTCGGTCACCGCTGGGGGTGGGGATGCCCGCGGGGCATGTCTATGTTTGCTGCTTTCATCTGGCGCTCATCGCCACCATCCAGTGCCTTGTGCAGAGTTCCGAGGCGTTGAGTGGGTGTGGTGCCACCCTAAAGCACCCGGCTCGAAGAACAGAAATCCGCCGCCAGCGCCAAACGAGCGCATGACGACACAACGAGCAGTTTTACCTTGACTTTACTTCCTTTGATAGCCTTCGGGTTCACCAACAGTTTCTCATTGACGGCGTTGCTTTCCTCTGGTTGAGGCTGTTGTGACGATGAGTTGTGGCGAAGAAAAAGTTTTATTTTAACGGTTTCACAGTAAAATTTTGGTTAAACTTTTCTCTGCGAGAAAGGCTGATTGTGGTGTCTCCTTTGAGTGACGCTATCACCGTCGTGGCGCGCGCAGTGGGAGGGGTTGAGGCGCGCTTGATAATACTCAAAGAGCTTTTGGAGGGGCCGAAGACAGGAATAGAGTTGAGATATGCGATTGCTAGGAAATTGGGGGTCTCCCCGAAGTCCATTTCCGATGCCAAGCTTTATTTTAACCTTCAAGCGCTGGAGAACAGCGGGCTAATAATGCGCTACAGGGACTGGAAGACTAAGTACGCGGAGATCAACCCCAAAATGCTGCAGGCTGTGAGGAGGTACCTTAACGTCACCACTTCTTTTTTATGCCTCGCAACCCTAGACTCGGAGCCTCTCCTGATGAGGGAGATAGTGTGGCGCTTGAGGGAGCAGGAGGGGATATCCCTGAGCAAGTGCGTTTTCATCGCGGAGAACAAGATGAGGGGCAAGATTGGGGGGCGAACGGAGGAGGCGGAGATGGTGTGGGTCAACGACGACGACCTATACGACTACGAGAAGGTTTACAAGATAGCTGAGGACTTACTGAAGAAGCTAATATACAGCTATGAGCCGATAATAGACGTGACGGACGGCACAAGGGTGACCGTAGCAGCCCTGCAGCAACTGGCATGGGAGTATGGTCTACGCGTCTTCTACCTCAAGGGCAAACCTTACGAGAAGAGGAGGATTGTCTGGATAAAGTAGAGGGAACCGTTCTGACCCAGCATTAACTTTCATCCCACCGGGTTCCCCCTGGTGGGGGATCCTCGGGGTGAACGGGTGAAGTCCCATATCTCTCAGGCGACGGTAAGTTTAAGGACGGTTATACCTCGATCTGTGCCTCAAACATACTGGGGACGCTTCGTCCCTCATAAACTGCTGCTTTTCCTTTAGGAGCTTGTTAGTAGACTTAACGCTAGACGGAAGCAGTTTCATAACCCCCTAACGAAGGCCCCGCTCTTCATTACGGGCACCGTGGCGCTTACGTTCAGCTGTGAACAGTACTTCACGTCTTCCCAGAGGCCGAGGGCTGCGAGGCTCTTTGCGCTCGGCGAGTCGAGGACGCACTCCTCGTGGCTAGGGGGTGCCACTCCCTCTATGAGGCACTTTATGATGCAGGCAGTCACATAGTCCTCCGGGCTAAACTCCCCCTTCCTCCCTGAGTGCACTACTGTGATCTTTCTGCCGCTTCTAAGCGCCTCCCGCCTAGCTAAGCCCGCTACTGCCTCAGCGTTCCTTAAGCACCCGGCTAGGATAAGTGGGGCGTCTGCCGCCTGCTGCACGACACGCGTAAAGTTCGTCGTCGTCAACACAACTATTTTCTCCTCAACAACTTTCCGGGTGAACTCTAGAGGGGAGTTCCCGTAGTCGAAGCCGGGGATCTTCAGCCCGCCCCTCTCGCCGGCAAGTATGACGCATCCTCCAGATGATGAAAGCTCCCTGGCCTTCTCCTTCGCCTCCTCAACAGTGGCGGCGGGAACCACACCCCTTCCCCCGTTCTCCAGTATGGTGGTGACCGTGGTGCTTGCCCTCAGCGTGTCGACCACGATCACTACGTGTCCCTTCCGTGCAGCTCTAAACGCGCCATCTGGGCCGAATGCGAGCCTAGCAATCATCTAGACACCTTCAGGAGAAGGTCTGGCATGGTGTCTCCTCTGAGGCCGAGGCGCAGAGTCTCCAGCGGGATAACGTCGTCGGGGGGAATGTTCCCCAGATTAACGTTGGAGCCAAACCTCCTGATGAGCCAGACCTGCTGAGACTTCAAGGGCGCCTCCCACATGGTACTCGTAGCTGGAATCTCCTTGATTATGGCTTCCACGAAGTCCCTCTTAACGTCTCCTTTCGCGTCGTAGGGCCCAATCCCCACCCCGCTCTCCCTAGCCTCTACGACAACATAGTCAGCTCCAGCCTTAAGCTCATGCTTCATCAACTCCACCCTGTCGGAGAGAGAAATTGAGGCGTCCTCCTCCGGCTTCTTCCTCCCAACTTCCGTGATCACCGGGTGAAAGCCGAAGTCTTTGGCAAGGTGCACAAGCTCAATCTTCTCCTCAAGGTTCATATTGACTATTCCGCTGGAAACCTCGAGCGACGTGAAGCCAGCCTCTCTGAGGAACACGAAGAACTCCCTGACCTTACCCCTCGCGAAGGCCGCCTCCACGCTGGAGCCGCCAGGCATAACCTTCACGTCGAACTCCTCGCAAACCCTAATTTTCTCTCTAACCACCTTTAAGGGCATGAGAAGCCAAGTGCACCAACCAAACTTCCATAAGTCAACGTACTCGCCAGCAACCTCCATCAACCCGCGCATCTCAGACAGGGTGATGCCACGGTCGATCACCATAGTTAAACCCGACGACCTAGGCTTCAACTCTCTCTCCACAGGTGAGAGCTCAAACAATTGAGGACACATAGCCGTTCACCCAGCATCAGAAGTTCTCTTAACGTTCAAACAGAGATGGCTTTAAAACTTACGTAACGAAGCCCTTAAAGAGATGCGCCAAGCATGGAAAAGGGGGAAAGTTTTTTGGAGGGCATCCCCCTGCTGGGGGTGGTTCCCGCCTCCACGGCGTTTCGGGAGGCGAGTCATCCCAAACCCGGGAGAGCTTAAGACTCGCTCAGTGTGATGTCCCTCTCAGCGATCTTCTCGCCCTTATGGTCGAGGACGACCAAGTGGGCGGAACACCCCAGTCAGCAGTCGTAAGCCCGCATCACCATCTCGAGCAAGTTCAACAGCTTAGGGTCCACCTCAACCATACATCAAACCTCCTACTTAAACCATGGCTCAGGCAGCTTAAGCTTCTCGTGGATCTTCTCCTCGAACACTTGCTTCGCCGCAACCAACATCGACTTCTCAACAGCAGCGATGTTGTTGTTCGTCGCCACTATCAGGTTCGCCTTCTTAATTACGCCTTCACTATCAGTCCAGTAATTGTATATCAGCGTCCCCCTAGGAGCCTCAACAATAGCTACACCGTTACCCTCCCTCGGGCGGACGTCAGCCCGTTTAACGTCAGCACTAACTATCTCAGGGTCCTCTAGGAGCTTCTTAGCTTTCTCGACCGCTTCCATAAGCTCAACAATCCTCGCCCAGTTGTACGCCAAAGTTGCATGGCAAGGCCTGCCAACAGTGTCCCTGAACTCCTTAAGCAACTCCTGAGCCTTAGGAGTCTCCATTTTATCGGCAACGTTAAGCCTAGCCAGAGGCCCTGCCCGCCATATCCCCTTAGGGTAGCCTACAGGCTTAAAGAACACGTGCGTCGCATACGAGTGGGAAGCAACGTGCTCGCCAACATACTGCAGGTAGTCACTCTTCGGGAAGTCCGCAACAACCTTGCCCTCCGGATCCATGACCCTGACCGTCGCCCTCCTGTCATAAATCGTGTGCACACCCTCAACGTTCAGACCAACGTAGTAAGTCGGCACAGCCCCAAGCTTCGCTATCACGTCAAGGTAACCCTCAACAACCTTCCTCGCAACGTCAACAGTGAAGTCAGTGAGCTCCTCAGCCTCACCGATAAGCTTTAGCAGCTCATCTCTCTCCTCCTCGCTAAGCCTCTTAGCCATCCCGCCAGGAACACCGGTAACCGGGTGAACCGAGCGGCCGCCAATATACCTGCAAATCGTCTGACCGACACGCATCAAGGCAATAGCCTTCTTAACTGCGTCAGGCATATTCTTGAAAACGCCCACAAGGTTCCTGACAGACGGGTCGGCAAACGGGCCAGCCAAGAAGTCCGGGGCAGCCAAAGCGTAAAAGTGGAGTGCGTGGCTCGAAATCTGCTTCCCCTGCATCATAAGGTCCCGTAGCTTAACAGCAGCCGAGGGAGGCTCAACACCCCACGCAGCCTCAACAGCCTCAAGCGAACAGATGTGATGCGGCTCAGGACATATTCCACAGATACGCGGCGTTAATTGTGGTGCTTGCTCGGCGAGG
>JAHAWR010000006.1:8657-30923 GCA_018383835.1 Candidatus Jordarchaeia archaeon
TGAGTATTATGTTGGCGTGTCCCTCAAGCCTCGTTGCGGGCTCTATAACTATGGTTTTTTCTCCCATGTGACGCCACCTACTTTTTTGTCGGGATGAAATGTGAAGGATGGAATGCGCCCGCTGGGGGCGTCCGTCTCGCTCCTCACGGTGGGGGAATTTCCTATAAAATATTTTCGCATCGTTTCGAGGCTTGCAGTGGAGGAAACACACACCACAGAGACGCTTCCTATTTGCTTTTTCGCTTCTACCTTGTGACCGCCCTTTGCCAAGTCTTTTGCAACGGCATGGTTTTCTTGATGGTCATACGTGTCCTAACCTGGCTGGTTGCAGGGACATGGCAAAGAAAAAGGAGAGGTAACGGGGGGCCCCACACTGGGGGAAGCTCAAGGAGAGGTGGATGTGAGCGACGCCCTTAGTGGCTCCCAACTATAGGCGCCCTTAGGGCGGCCTCCACTAGTCTGCCCTCCCCTCTTTTATCACTGGCCATCTTTATTTTTTCTTGAATACGGCTTTCGGGATTATTGAGGATGGAAGTGTGAACCTGCTGAAGGTGCCCACGACGTCTTTGACTGCATTGACGAGTTCTTCTGGGCTGATGGACTCGTAGTCGACTATGCTTGCTAGGGCGCTGAGCATTTTTGCTCCCTGATCCATCACGTTTGGTCCGGGCCCCATGCACCCTTTGCACGGGAACCCGGCGGATGGACAGACTGCGCCGCACCCCTCTCTGGTCGCGGGCCCCATGCATATGTATCCTTGCTCCAGCAGGCACTTCTCTGGCTCCGGGATGCCTTCGAAGTCTCTTTTGATTTTCTTTATTACTATGACTTCTGACTTTACGCGTGGGCACTCGTCGCAGAGTGTTCTCTCCTTGAGCTTCGGCATCTCGCCCTTAAGGAGGCTTGTGACCACTTCGGCTATCAGGGGTGGTTCGGGCGGGCACCCCGGAAGAAAGAGATCGTAGTTTACGTATTCGCGGTTCGGCTTAACGTATTCGAGCATTTTTGGCACGTGTTTGTCTGGGATTCTTCCGTCGACCACACTTTCGGCTTCCTTAAACTTTCGTGAGAGGGCTTCCTCTATCGGGTAGAGGTTTAAGAGTGAGGGTATGCTGCCGTAGGTGGAGCAGGTGCCATAGGAGACGAGTAGCTTGCACTTTTGCCGTGCGAGCTTCAGGAGGTGGAGATCCTCTTCGGTTCTGCAGAAGCCTTCGGTGAAGCCAACGTTAACAGACTTGTCGGGGAGCTTCTCAACGTCGTGCAGCTTATGATCCACGACGGTGTGCCAGAATACTATCTCCAGTTGGGGCAGCACGTCTGCTAGGGTTTCATGTAGGTCTAGTAGGGATTGATGGCAGCCCCAACAGCTCGCGAGTTGTACGAACATAACTTTCACGGGCAATAAGGAAACCTCCTAACCTGTTTTTCGGAGCGGGCTTGGCCCGAGCTCCTTGAGTATGTTAACAAATTCCTCGACTGTTTGTACGAGCTCCGCGCCTTCACTTGCTGAAATCCACTTGAGCATGAGCCTCTCGGGCTCTATGCTCAGCTGTTGTAGCATTCGTTTGAGTAGGGCGATTCTGCGCTCGGCCCGGTAGTTTCCCTTGACGTAGTGGCAGTCTCCGTGGTGGCATCCTGCTACTAGGACACCGTCGGCGCCGAGCTCTAAGGCCTTGAGGACGAATTGGGGGTCTACTCTGCCACTGCACAGGACTCTGATTATCCTCACGTTGGGGGGGTACTGCATTCTGCTGGTTCCAGCCATGTCGGCGCCGGCGTAGCTGCACCAGTTACAGAATATGCCTAAGATCTTTGGCTCGAAGTTGCCAGCCAACTTTTCCTCATCTCCTTCTCTTGGTGAAGCGACAGCATAGTGCCGGGATTTCGTATTTACGGAGGGTTTTCTATATTTTAAATTTTCGGGAAACGCTTATCGGCCTGAGGTAAGGGAGGTGAACTCTTTAGGGTTGGGTCGGTGGCGCCGTTTTCCGTCGCGTGGTAGATTTCCCGCCGGCATCCTTGGAATAGTAGTCTTGACAAATAAAAAAAGATAAATACGTTTAGATGGGATTGGTTGACGTGGGCGTTTCCCCGCCTCTTGGTTTGGCTGAAGAGTTTGGAAGGGAGGATTTCTATGAGCGAGAATGGTGCTGAGAAGCCTCGCATAGGGGTTTTCGTCTGCCATTGTGGTACTAACATTGCAGGCATCATAAACATTGAGGAGCTCGTTAAGTACTCTTCCAAGCTTCCCGACGTGGTTGTCGCCGAGGATTACCGCTTCATGTGCTCCGACCCCGGCCAGAAGATGATCAAGGACGCCATAAAGAGGTTTAACCTTAACAGGGTTGTGGTCGCCGCGTGCAGTCCGAGGCTCCACGAGGAGACCTTCAGGAAGGCTGTGGAGAGCGCCGGGCTAAACCCGTTCCTCTTCGAGATGGCTAACATCAGGGAGCATTCCAGCTGGGTTCACATGCGATACCCGAAAGAGGCGCTCGAGAAGGCTAAGGACCTTATAAGAATGGCGGTCGCCAAGGTCAGAAACTTGGAGCCCCTGGAGGTCATGAAGGTCCCGGTTAAGGGGTCTTGCCTCATAATAGGGGGAGGCATAGCTGGAATCTCGGCTGCGCTGGATTTGGCTGACGCTGGGTTCGAGGTCCACTTGGTGGAGTCTACGCCTTCCATCGGGGGGCGGATGGCTCAGCTTGACAAGACGTTCCCGACCATGGACTGCTCCGCCTGCATCCTGACGCCGAAAATGGTTATGGTGGCGCGCCACCCGAACATTAAGCTTCACGCATACAGTGAAGTGGTGAGTGTGGAAGGGTATGTCGGGAACTTCAAGGTCAAGATACTGGAGAAGGCTAGATATGTTAAGGGGGACGCGTGCACAGGGTGTGGCCTCTGCTCTGAGGTTTGCCCGGTTTATGTGCCCAACGAGTTCGAAGTGGGGCTCGGTGCGAGGAAGGCGATATACGTTCCATTCCCCCAAGCTGTTCCTAACACTTTCACCATAGATAGGGATAAGTGCATAGAGTGCATGCTGTGCGTTAAGGTCTGCGAGCCTCAAGCCATTGACTTTAACATGCAGGACAAGGAAGTCGAGGTCGAGGTTGGAACGATAATAGTCGCTACAGGCTACGACATCTTCCACCCCTACGAAATGTACCAGTACGGGTACGGCAAATACGAGAATGTGATAACGTCCCTCCACATGGAGAGACTCCTTAGCGCCTCCGGCCCCACGGGCGGGAAGGTGATCGTTCCCTCAACAGGTGAGAAGCCTAAGAGTATAGCCTTCGTGCAGTGTGTTGGCTCGAGGGATGAACACTTCTTCCCCTACTGCTCGAGGGTCTGTTGCATGTACAGCCTCAAGCACGCGAGGCAGATAAAGGAAAAATACCCGGACACAGAGGTTTACATCTTCTTTATAGACGTTAGGGCCTTCGGCAAGGGGTACGAGGAGTTCTACGAGATAGCATCCAGAGAGTACGGCGTAAAGGTGATGAGGGGGAAAGTTGCAGAGATACACGAGAACCCGGAAACGAAGAAGCTCACAGTCAGGGCTGAGGACAGCCTTCTAGGAGAACCCATCGAAATGGAGTTCGACATGGTTGTCCTAGCGCCAGCAGTAAAGCCCAGTGCGGGAGCCGAGAAAATACAGCAGATACTGAAGCTCTCGAAGAGCGCAGACGGATTCTTCCTCGAGGCACACCCCAAGCTGAGGCCGGTGGACACGTTCATCGACGGCGTATTCCTCGCCGGCATGGCTCAAGGCCCGAAGGACATACCCGACGCCGTTGCCCAAGCGAAGGGTGCCGCAGCAGGAGCAGCAGCTCTAATGGGCAAGGGAGAAGTTGCCATAGAGCCATACTATGCTGTGGTTAACGAGGAGCTATGCAGCGGTTGCAAGACGTGCTCCGGGATCTGCCCGTACGGAGCTATAAGTTACAACGAGGATGGTAGGGCGACGATAAACAGCGTGCTCTGCAAGGGGTGCGGCGCATGCGCTGCCGCATGCCCCTCCAACGCCATAGAGCCCAGCCACTTCAAGTTCCGCCAGATCATGGAGCAAATATTAGCGGCGTTCGAATAGTAGGCAGCACCACCCACCACATTTCATTTCGGACGGCTCATAGCCCCCTTCAAAACTTTATTTTCTCCTTTTTCGTCTGCAGAAAGCTTACTTTGAGTTTAACGGAGAAGTGCGCCGAAGTTTTCGCAGAAGATATAAACCTAGATGCTCCTGAGAGCAATAATCGCAGTGCCTCCAAGTTTTAGCTTTAAAATGATTTGAGGTTTTACGAGTCAATGACAGCTCATCCCATGTTTCACCGCAGCCTGCAGGTGTTCTTAGGTGAAATTTAAAGCATTAAAGCGAAGGCGACACCCGCAGGAGACAAAAGCCCTCCGAGGAGAAGAATAAAGGAAGGGATAACGAACACATTGAAGGGACAGTGACGTAGCCTATAACCTCAACTTTTGCTTCCTTTAACCCTCCGACCACGAGCCAAAAAGAGGAAAAAGTAATATTTGTAATCAATAATGTTTCCGAGGAACCCATCATGTCCCCCTTCTGGAAGAGGGCCATCGAAGAGTTGGCTTGAAGAGGCGGATGCGAATGGCTAAAGAAGGAGAATGGCATGAAGGTATGCCGTCACATGAGGCCATACTGTTCTCTTGTTTTGGAGGCCTGTCAAACACAGGGTTAACAAGCGCGCTGGCATGTTTAGAAGTGGTTAAGGAGCTGGGCTTGGAGAAGGTGGCTATTGGGTGCTTGCCATCTGTGCCGCTTGGTGTAAAGCCCGTACTGGGGAAGGCGAGAGCTGCGAAGAAAATAATAGCCGTGGACGGGTGCCCATTTGAGTGTGCAAGAAAAACGATAGAGGCTGCTGGCTTCAAAATAGCAAAAAGTATTGTGCTCGCCAGAGACATAGGAATGAAGAAAGTTGCCCTACACACAGACATTGGCAAGGGATTAGGCGTTGAAAAATACATTTCCCAAGAGGACATAAAGAAGGCGAAGGAGCTTATCATAAAAGCGATTATGGAAGAAGAAACCTAATGACTGCATAAATAAGCTTGAATAGGCTTATAGAACTTCGCGGGAGAGGCTTATTGAGCAAAACATCAGCGCGGATATTTAAGACCTGTAAGAGGAAAAGCTTCAACATTGTGCTTACACGCCGTAGACAATAGTTTCAAAATAGACGGGGTTAGATTTTGGTATGTGTAGAAAAAGTATTAACGAATATCCAATTTAATTCAGTTTTTTAATTCCCTAGTCTCCAATTGGGAGAAAGAAGTTTCTATTTTTCTTTTTACTCTCAATCTATTTCTTCTCTCTTCTGCGAAGTGCGTGTGGATATAGCTTTTGTCAGGTAGTGTTGCAGCTACAAACACGAGACCAATTAGTTAGTTTTTAACAGTTTCCTGTATTTTTTGTAAAAATGAGTTTGCGATTTTGGTTTAGGAGCCGGGAGAAACCTGCACCCGCCTGTTGAATCCTACGTAGGTATCGTACCAAGCAAGGAAGCTAACGTAGGCATCCCACCTGTCCCCCAGTCACGTAACAAACATTTGTCCAACCAGAAGTACGAGGAGGACTATAGGCCGTTGCTTGTATGGTGCAAAATAGTGTAGCTGGGGGTTGAACCACTGGGGCTAAATTCAATGGAAATTCTGGTAAAAGCATGAACTGAAGCTTGGGGTCATGATTCGCATTGAGCACATTTACCCAGCTAATTCTGCTGCACTTCTCTTGCTATACCCTCAAAGTATGCCCTCAATCTCGCGATGATAACATCTGTAATAAGTACTTCAATACCAACCGGGCCACTAAAGAGACCAAATAATTCTGGTAAATGCGCTAAGATGTAGTATTTCTGGTCGGTTGACTCTTTTGAGGGAGCGGCAAAAGTCAACTATCTGGCAGCGGTTTCCTTGCTGGTGTATTGTGAAGCCGCGGATGTTCTTCTCCGATGTTAGGGGAGTAATGGAGGGAGAATGGGCCACGAAAGCATTTAAAGAAGTTACGTGGTGGCCGGTCAGAGAATCAATGATTCTTGCCGAGGGAGGAACGTGGGTTCTGGATTCGTCTTGCAATTAAAAGAAGGAAATTTTGTGTTGAAAGTGGAGTCGCTAGCCGTTTTCTGAAAGAGCGAAAACATTTTTATAGAATCTGCCTGAACGTAGAGTTGGACGAGGCGCAGCCTCGTACGAGCGTTAAGAAGGGGATTGGCGTGTCATCTTCACAGCTCATCAAGAAGTTCGACACTGACTTCACGAATGAAGTAATAGAGTATGGCTCGAAGTTCTTCGAGGACGTGGAGAACGTGCGAAGCTGCATACAGTGTGCAACTTGCACCGGCAGCTGCCCGAGTGGACGCGAAACAGCTTGGCGAGTGAGGAAGCTTATAAGGCAGGTTCAGCTCGGACTCAAAAAAGCCGCCATAAAAAACGACGTGTTATGGGACTGTACCACGTGTTATACATGTCAAGAGCGGTGCCCTAGGCTTATTCCTATAACTGATATTGTTCGGGCTGTAAGGAATATTGCCGTGCGCAACGGAATAATGCTTCCTAGGCATGTTCAGGTGGCTGGCCTGATGGTTAAGCATGGCCACGCGGTTCCGATTAACGATGAGACAAAGGCGGTGAGGAAGGAGCTTGGGCTGAGCGAGCTTCCACCCACGGTTCACTCGTTCCCCGACGCCCTAGGTGAGGTGAGGAAGCTGCTTGACGAGACCGGCTTCACCAAGTTGATAGAGGAGGCGTCTAAGGGAGGCTAAAAAATGAGCAAGTACGCTTACTTTTTGGGATGCATAACCCCGAACAGGTATCCAGGGGTTGAGGCTGCAACGATGGATCTTCTAAGGATGTTTGGCGTCGAACTCGAGTATATGAAGGGCACGTCTTGCTGCCCCGCTCCGGGTGTCTTCGGCTCCTTCGACCTCGAGACGTGGCTCACTATAGCGGCTAGAAACATCACCATAGCTGAGGATATGGGAATGGACATTACGCTGACGTGCAACGGGTGCTTCGCCACCCTGCAGGAAGCAGACCACACATTGAAGCGTAATAGGGAGCTTGTAAGGATGATCAACGAGCACCTATCAAAGGTTGGAAGGCAGTATAAGGGAACTAGCAGCGTCGTTCACGTCATAGACATCCTCTACAATGAAGTCGGCACCGACAAGATAAGCGACATGGTTGTTCGCCCTCTTGACGGAGTTAAGGTCGCTTGCCACTACGGGTGCCACTTCCTGAAGCCGAGCTCTGTAAGGCAGAGGGGGAACTCTGAGAACCCTACTATGCTGGAGGAGCTTGTTGAGGCGGTTGGCGCCACGCCCGTGGACTACAAGGACAAGAAGATGTGCTGTGGTGCAGGTGGTGGTGTGAGGGCTGGGAAAATAGACGTGGCTTTGGAGATAACCCGGAAGAAGGTTGACGCGATGAATGAGGCTGGAGCCGACTGTGTGACGACGCCTTGTATTTTCTGCCAGTTCCAGTTCGACGTGGGGCAGACTGAGATCAACAGCAAGCTGGGAGCCGAAAGGTACCATCTCCCAGTAGTATTCATAACGCAGCTGATAGGCTTGGCTCTAGGACTGTCACCGCGAAGAATGGGGCTTCACAGGCACAGGATCCCCGTGAAGCCGCTACTAGACAAAATATTCGCTTAAACTCAAACTAAAAAATACCTATTTCTGCTTCTCTATTTTTTGTATTATGGCGTCTCCGACCTCGCTTGTCCTGCTTGGTTTTACATTCGCGTATTTTCCGTGGCACAGGTCTGGCGTCCTAATTTTTCCCTCCGCCAGCACTTCAGCTACTCCCCACTCTATGATTTGCGCGGCTTTCCTGCAGGAGTTGTCATTATGCCTCTGTGCGAGCCACTCGAGCATCATCTTAGCCGAGAGGATGGAGCCTATGGGGTTCGCTATGTTCTTGCCCGCTATGTCGGGTGCGGTTCCGTGCACGGGCTCGAACATGGCGTGCCTGTCCCCTATGTTCCCGCTGGGAGCCATCCCCATCCCCCCTATAAGCACCGAGGACAGGTCTGAGAGTATGTCGCCGAACATGTTTGTCGTAACCATCACGTCGTAGTGCTCCGGCGCCCTTATCATCCACTGGGTCATCGCGTCCACGTAAACGTAGTCCCGCTCTACGGCCGGGTACCTAGCGGCAACCTCGTCGAAAACTCCTCTGAAAAACCTGCAGCCGTCGAGCACGTTGCTCTTGTCGATGCACGTCACCCTGTGCTTCCCGTCGGCGGGAGCCCCGCCCCTTGAAAGGCACAGCTTGAAGGCGTAGTCTATCACTCTCTCGCAGCCTCTACGGGTGAGGATCCTAACGTCAACAGCCGCCTCCTTAACGTTGCCCCTATCAAGCACCCCCCTTATGGGGGCATAGAGATCCTCCGTGTTCTCCCGCACGATGACGAAGTCAACCTTGTCTTTGCCTGGGGATAGCGGCTCCACACCCTTATAGAGGCGAGCTGGCCTAACGTTAGCGTAAAGGTCTAAGCCGAACCTCAAGTCGAGGAGTATCCTTATACCCGCAAGCTGCCCGTCGGGAAGAACCGCTTTAGGCCACCCAACAGCCCCGAAAAGGATCGCGTCAGCCTCCTTGCAAGTGTCGAAGGCATCCTCAGGCCACTCTCTCCCAGTCTCCAGGTAGTAGGCTCCCCCGCACGGGATATCCACGTAGTCCAGCTTAAAGCCGCCAACGATGCCTACCGCGGATTCTAAAACCTTCACGGCTTCCGGGACGACCTCCCGCCCGACGCCGTCACCGGGAAGAACAGCGACCCTGTAACACCTCAACATTAACACCTCAAATAAAAGCTTAGAGAAACACGCAGAAAGAGAATTTAAAACTTATCTGAAAGATAAGAGTGAGAATCCGCAAAGTAAAAAGAGACGAGGAAGGTTTAAAGGACTTGATTGAGGACTTCTAGTAGCTCCACTACTTCGAGCTTGGAGCCACCGGCTGCCACAGCGTCCCCCAAGTTTCTTATGCAGAACGGACACGAGGTAACTATCGCCTCGGCACCAGTCGCCTCCGCCTCTTTCACCCTCTCAAGCGCAGTCCACAATGCAAACTCGGGGTACTGGGTCTTTACGCCACCGCCGGCACCGCAGCACCATGAGTCCTCCTTTATGCGGTACATCTCAACGAGCTCAATGCCGGGTATCGCCCTAAGGATCTTCCTTGGAAGCTCGTACCACTCATCCTTCCTTTTCTTGATCTCCCTTTCGTCGACAAACCAGTTCTTGCTCTTCGCCAAGTCCTCGCGTTCAACGTCGAGGGCGATGTGCCTCATGAGGTGGCACGGGTCATGCCAGGTAACCTTCTTCTTGTAGTTTCCCTTAAACTTCAACTTGCCCTGGTCAATTAGCTCGGCCACGAACTCCAGCGTGTGCTTGGGGGTGAAGGGCAACTTGGATCCGCTAAACTTGGGGTAGTCCACTCTAATCGTCCTGTAGCATCCAGCACAGCTGAAGAGGAGCGTGTCGTAGTCTTTAAAGTTCTTCAAGTTTTCATTCATAACCCTCTTAGCTTCCTTGCGCTGCCCAGTCCTGAAGAGAGGCGAGCCACAGCAAACCTCGTCTTCGAGGACGGCGAACTCAACTCCAAGCTTGTTCAAGAGCTCAGCAGTAGCCTTAGCCACCTGCTTCTGCCTGTAAGACGCCGTGCACCCGACAAAGTACGCGATGCCGGCGTCCTTTTTGGGTTTAACCTTCGTCTCGCCAAGCCACTTAGTCCTCTCCTCGTGCTTCTCCCCATACGGGTTGTTAAGCTGACTCACGTACTTGCCTAAGGCGGCAGTCTTCGGTGGAAGTGGAACGCCTGCATCGACACACGCCGCCCTCGCCGCCTCAATAAGATCAACGGTGGGAAGCTTGTTCTCGCACTGCGCCTGGCAGTTGCCACAAGTGGGACATGGAAAAATCAGGTCTCTTACGCTCTCGTTCGGCTCAAGGTTGCCTTCAAGTATTGACCTTAAAATCCACATTCTGCCACTGTTAAGGTAGCCTTCCCAGAGCCGGTAATAGGTTCCCGAGGGGCACCCCTCAATCATACCTTCGTAGAGCGTACCCTTATACTCCCCGATGCCTTCCCTGTCAGGTTCCCCTGAAAAGCTGAACATGCAGGCCTTGCAGTGGATGCATCTGAAGAGTTCTTTCTTTAGCGATTGCAGGGTTTCCATTTCATCATCCCCGCCTTACACTATCCGAGTTTATTATTTAAACTTTGCCCGCCCGAGCTGGGACGGCGCGATTTCGTCTTTCCGTCTCAGTGAATGGAATATAAATTTTACCGTTAAACGTAGTTCATGGAATAGTGCAAGTCGGCGGGTGGTGTCCCGAGGTGCTTTGTGTAGTGGTTTTCATTTTTGGCATTTAGGTCATGTTAGCCAAGGCATCTTCTGATTTTGGCTGCTTCTTGAAGGTGTCTTCTGGCTTCTTCGTGGCATTCTTCGAAGTAGGCGATGAGAAAGTTATTTACTATGTTTTCGTGTTTCCTTTGTAGGAGGATTATGGAGCCTGGTTTTGCTCCTAGATGGTTTTCCGCGGCTTCTATGTCTTGCATTATTTTTGTGATAGCCGAGGAGAGCTTTTCCTTTCGTGTTCCGACTCTTCTAGCTGCTTCTGCGTACATTTCGGTGAGCATGTTTATGTTATCCCATGAGATGTATCCTGCGGCTGTTCGGATGTCGTGCTCAACGTTAAGGTAGTGTGCTTTGACAACGTCCCATTCTTCTTCGTTTAGCTGGTTTATGGCTCTTAGCCCTATTATTTCGGGAGGTATTCCTATGGTGTATAGTGCGGCTGCGAATGGTATTGCTCTGGGTAGTGTGATGCCACCTACGCTTCTGCTGTAGCCAAAGAGTCCTATGTGGAGTTTTCTGGACCTTCTTTTGGGGACGTAGGATGCTACACTATTTACGAGGGGAGCTAGATCCACTATTACTTCTTGGTAGCCGTCTTTGAGTTTGCATATTGCGCTGAGTAGTGCTTGTTCTTCGTGGGGTTCTATGGTTGCCTGCTCGCCGTGGGGTAGTGCAGTGTTCAGTGTCCTTATGGTCCGCTTCACTTCCTCGATTGGGTAATCGTATTTTAGTGCGGACTGTATGGTGACAGTGCGTACTCCTCTGTACTCTTCGAGGAAGTTTTGGAGGTTGGCGGGAGAGAGGTGTCCTCTAAAAGGCATGGTTCCGACGCCTATTATCGGGTAAATGGAGATCCCGGTTTCCTCCTCTATCTCTTTGAGTTTTGAGAGGGCAATCTTGGATAGGAGTACTGCTGGCGCGATCCCATAGTTAAGGGCAGGGTCTGACCTTGCTAGGAATACTCGGAGGTAGGGGGGCTGCACAGCCTTCAAGTATGGTTCGACTATTTCCCGGGTTCGCGTGAGGCTTTCCATGTCCTCTATGAGGGGGATGATTTCTATGGTGTTTGGCTTGAAGTAGCCGACCCAGTCCTTGGCTTTTACCGAGTGGTCGAGTTCTGCTTCCTGCATTCCGACGACGGATTTCTTGTAGTAGTTGTGCAACCATATGAGTTCTCTGGCGTCTGTGGTGAAGGGTAGTATCACTTCGAATATTGGTGCAACTTCTCTGCCGTAGAATTTAGTGGCTACGTCATAGCTTACGGGGATGTTGATGAGACTCTCAACCATTATTTTTTTCTCTGCCTCCTCGACTTTGGGGTTTGGGAGCCTGTATGTGAGGAAGACCCTTTCTCCGATCACGTTTTCTTCAAAATATTCTCCGTATCCGAGTAGTAGTTTTCTTATGACGCGTGTGTCGACGTCTTTTCCTTCGGCGTCCCACATGACCTCGTGGCAGCCTAGCTCGCTGAAGGCGAAGAATGCCTCGTAGACCTCGTCCTCTCCTTCGAGCACCTCGCCCTTGCACCACTGGGGGACGTTGGCGTTGTCCGGGTGCTGGGTGGACATCGTGCACGGTATAATCCTCAAAGGGTTGCACCAGCCGAATTTTACTTCTACAAAAGACAAGGCGGATATAAACATTATGTAAAGGGAGCAAATACGTAGGTAAAGGATGGATGAATCCAGGTTAAACTCGTTTTAGGAAGAAGTTGGGGTTATTGTGCCTCACGCTTCAATATTTGGATTGCATCCTTTAGGGGGGTTTGCTCGTAGCGTTTCTTTTCTTCTCTGAAGTAGAGGGTCACGGTTCCCGTGGAGGCTTCCTTTTCTCCCACAAAAGCTATGGCGCGTATTCCCTTTTTCTCGCAGTACTCCAGTTGCTTCCTGTAATTCCTCCTCATCAGGTCTACTTGAACTCTCAGTCCCTCTCTTCTCATCTCCCGCGCCACGCTGCGGGCGTAGCTCCAGTACTTCTCGCCCATGGAGACCGTGAAAACTTGGGTGCACGTTTTCCTTTTTAAGTTGAAGAGGCCGAGCTCGAGGCCGGCGTCTATTATTCTCTCCAAGCCTATGCTTACGCCTGTTGATGGGGTACTTGGTCCACCGTACCGCTCGATGAGGTCGTCGTATCGTCCCCCCCCAGCCAGAGCACCTATCTTAGGCTCCTCGACGTATACCTCAAATATGGGCCCAGTGTAGTAGTCTAATCCCCTAACCATGCTCAAGTCCAGTGTGATGTCTTCCCTGTGGCTGGAGGCGGCGATGAGTTCTTGGAGGTGGCCTACTGCGGCCTCAACGTTTCTGTTGCCCCTAAACCGGCTCTCCAGCTCGCTTAGCGTCTTTTCAGGGTTCCCCGAGACATCAACGGCCTCCATTATTTTTTCGGCCTCATGCCTGCTTAAGCCGGCTTTGAGGAGCTCGCCCTCAACCCCCTCCCGCCCTATTTTTTCGAGCTTATCTATTACTCTGAACACCTCTAGGATCTTTCCCTCGCCGTAGCGTGAAAGGTTGAGCTCCTCCTCGAATACCCCCTTCAGGAGGCGGCGGTCGTTGAGTCTAACCTTGAATCCGCTGTAGCCGAGGGTCTTCATCACGTCGCACACGAGGTCAACGACCTCGGCGTCGGCTTCAGGGTAGGGGGAGCCCACTATGTCGGCATCGCACTGCCAAAACTCCCTATAGCGCCCCTTCTGGGGCCTCTCATGCCTCCAGACGCGGCCGATGTGGTACCTCTTGAAGGGTAATGTTGGGGCGTGGCTTGCGACAAACCTGGCAAGGGGGACTGTAAGGTCGTATCTCAGCGCAAGCCACTCTTCGCTCCACGGATCCTGGAAGCGGTAGAGGAGCTTCGACTCAACCTCCTCCCCGTACTTGCCCTTCAGCGTCTCCCAGTACTCTATGACTGGAGTCTCTATGGGGTCGAACCCGTAACGCTCAAAAACCTCCTCGATAAGCTCCATGATCCTTCTCCGGAAAAGGGCAACTTCAGGGGGAAAGTCCCTGAAGCCGCGCGGAACACTATACTTGGTCGACACAAACACCCCCAAAAGCCGGAACAAACCTAAAACGGGGGAAAAGATAAAATTAACTCCCGGAATAACGGGGTGAGGGTGCCGGGCGGGACTTCCGTGGGCGGAGCCCAAATCGAACCCGCGACCTCAGGATTGAGCGCGCAACGCGCCTTACTGCCCTGAGCCGGGTCCACAGTCCTGCGCTTTCAGGGCTCCAGGCTCTCCCAAGCTGAGCTACCGGCACCTCACCGAGAAAATAGACGGAAACAATTTTTAAAAGTTTTCTATCCTCAATGAGGCACTTGCCCACGATTCACAAATTCCCTCAACGTAGGAGGGAAGATGAGCTGCCGTAGCCCGGTGTTGGCTTTCGTGGCGCTGGGTTCTTTTTTCTTGTTTCGTGTGATTTTTGGGGCTCCACGTTTACCGGGCAGATTTTCCACGGCGGCCACACCCACCTTAACGCTAAGTAAGAGCAGCTCAAACCCTGCCAAATTATGTGTGTATCCAGGCCCGCAGTTTAAGCATTTGAACCCTGCGCTTATGTTCAACCTTGTCAACGCTATTTCATCCCCCCTAAAGTAGGGGGCTTTCAGCATCTGTTAGAAACCGTTTAGGGGTTTTAGGTGGTGGTTTCCTTTTCGGGCGCTAGGAGGTTTTTTATTTTTTTGGCGGTGCCTCTCAGTTTTTGGAGCATTAGTCCCAGCTGGTGTTCCGGTATTCCTGCGGCAACCAAGATTGCTTGTCCAGCTTCAACCGCTACAATATATCCCTTGGTTCCGTGCACTATGCATTCTGTGGCGTCTCCCTGAACAAATGCTTTCGATATGGAGTTGCAGGCGGAGATCAGGCTGAAGGCGCTCTCTAGGGCGTCCTCAAGCTCGGAGTACCTGAGCCTTTCAGCTACCATGTTTCCTGCGAGATCAACGACTAGGAGATCCACGCTCCCTGGGTAACCCTCATTCTTCAGGAGCGTGTGAAGTTTTTCTGTAGCTTCCTTACCTATATAATTTACTCGTTCCATTAACGCTTCCCTTCCCAACTAAAAATGCACCAAACGCATCTCACAAATATTAAGCTATAAGCGTTCTGGTTAAAGTCTACCCATATGTCGAGTTTTGGTGTGGCAGAAATTCAGCTGACGTGGGCTTCGCAGACATGACCTCAAGGAGGGTCCAGAAAGCTGCAACAGAACGGGGTCTCCTAGGATGGGTGCGTACTTTTTGCGTTAAAGGGTGCCGAAAACTTTATCGCATAAAAAGTAGGTGGTGTGGCGGAAGACTGGGAAAAGAAAGAGATAAATAAGGCTGAGGGCAGATTTCTGCCTTAACAGTTAAGTCGGATTTAAGAGGGGCGGATAGGCTCCACATGGAGGTGGTTACTTTAACTACCACGATTTCCAGTGACTTTAGGAAGCTTATTCTTTCATTATTTGAGGGGGATTCCCTCAGGTACTGTATGCAGTGTTCGTTGTGCTCTGGCATTTGTCCTGCGGCGCGCATAGTTGGTAGGTTTAACCCCAGGCGCATGCTTTGGGAGGCTTTTCTAGGACTGGAGAACGAGGCCACCTTAGGTGAGAACGTGTGGCTCTGTCTCGGCTGCCACCTGTGCCTAGAAGCTTGCCCGACGAGGGTCAAGGTGTCACATGTGATAACCCTCCTCAAGAACTTGGCAGCTGGGAGAGGGAACATGCCTGACGGGTTCCTTCAAGAGGTAAACACCATATTTAAGACTGGGAGGAGCATACCGTCCTCCCCGGCCATTGAGAAGAAAAGATTGGAGCTGTCGCTTCCCTCACTGCCAGCAGTGGACGTTGAGGAGGTTAGGGCCCTGCTGAAAAAGCTGAATCTCCCAATTAATAATAAAAGAGGAGATGGAAAGTGACGGGGTACTCGCTTTTCCTGGGATGCCTTATTCCTATGAGGCTCCCGTTTCTTGAAGTTTCATCGAGGCTCGTTCTCGGCGCCTTGGGGGTATCGTGTGAGGAGCTTGATGGTGCCAGCTGTTGCCCCGACCCAGTTGGGGTTCAGTCGGTCAGCTTTAAGGCTTGGATTTACTTAGCTGCTAGGAACCTGGCGCTCGCCGAGGATAAGGGAAAGGATGTTTTAGTTCTGTGCAACGGTTGCTTCGAGACGCTTAAGACGGCTAGAGAGATCCTGCTACAGAACCCTGACCTGATGGAGGAGGTCAACGAAGCCCTGAAGTCTATAGACAGGGAGTTTAGGGGTAACGTGGACGTGGTGCACATAGTTGAGGCAATTCACAGGGTTGGAGTCGACAGGATAAGAAGCAAGGTATCAACGGAGCTGGGCGCTGACGTCGCCGTCCACTACGGGTGCCACCTCTTGAGGCCAAGCGAGTACCTCAGGTTTGACGACCCCGACAATCCAAGGAAGATGGACGAGCTGGTGGAGGCGCTGGGGGCGCGGAGCTTAAACTACGACTACAAGCACCTATGCTGTGGTGTAGCAGTTAGTAACATCGGAAGAGAGCTGACCTACCCTTATGTCAAGTTGAAGCTTAAATCCATATCGAGGGCTGGGGCGGAGTGCATGGTGGTCGCATGCCCCTTCTGCTTCATGCAGTACGACATCGGACAGGTGGAGCTTAACAGGAAGGAGGAAGCATTCAACATACCAGTATTCTATTACCCGGAAATGCTCGGCCTAGCCCTAGGGTACAGCTACAGGGAGCTCGGCCTACACATGCACAGAACAAGCGTAATGCCCTTCCTGAGGAAACACCTCCTTTAGGCGCTCCCGCCCATCTCCTGAAGAATTCTCTTAAGCTGGCTAATGAACCTCGCCAGGTTGTTAAGTATTATAAGGTCGTCCCGCGTCTTGTGCTCCCTCATCCTGAAGTACTCCCTGTAAACCATCTGAAGCTCCTCCAAGAACGCCTTCACGTCCTCCTTGCTCATCCCAACCAGGCGATCAGCAGCCATTCAACCCCCCGAAAGAAAGGGCAAGTTGGGGCCGAGATAAAGGCGTGTAATTGCGGGGGGAATACCAGCATAATACCCTGAAAGCAGGCGCCGAACCCCTCGACTGGAGTGCTGAAGAAGACAGATTGGGGTCGTGCTTCACGAGAAAATGGGGAGGTACCTTCCAACCGTCAAAATCGATGAGGAAAACTGAGAAATGAACTGTTACGCTTGAAAGATAATTTCATGCAGCATTTAGGGGGCCATTCGAGTTGGGGCTTCCAGTATGGAAAATGGGGCCTGGGAAGAATTCTGAGTGAAGCCGTTTTTCCGGCTGCTGGTGGTGGTTTAGAACGTCAACTGGAGCACGTTGTAGTATACGACGTCGCCTTGCCTGTTAACTAGGGCCATGGTGAGCTGCTTTCTGGTGCTCACAGCGAGCTTAGTGACACGGTCGAGCTCCTTAAGGTCTATCGGCGTCCCCTCGGTAACTATGTAGATGAGGTTTTTCGCGGCCTCCTCTCCTGCTTTGCTACCCCTCGGGTATAACCTAAAGTCTATTCCTCCTCCGAAACCTTGCTTGACAACGTACCCTCTGCTCCTCAAGTCCCTGTAGACGAGGTATCTGACCCAGAGCTTCGGGTCTCTTCTGCTGAAGTACTCGACGAGGTCGCGGAATGTGTGCTCCTTTCCCTCGCCGTCCTTGACGGAGAGCCTGCCACGCTCAACTAAGAGGAGAGCTTCTACGGGCGTCAGGTGGAGTAGGCCGTCGTCTTCGAATTCGCCGTAGTTCCCCTTATCGTGGAGCTTTTCACCCGCCTCCTTCTCGACAACCACTTCGTGGTTTCTAAGGAGCCCTGAGAAGACTTCTACCTCGCCTCCTTCCTCTTCTTCCCTGAAAAACTCCTCCTGCTCCTCTCTTTCTTCTTCCATTTGCGCCACCAGTCTTCAGCTAAGCTGAGAAGCGTTTTAAAGTTTCCTTATCCTAGGAAGCTTGGTGTCCTGGTTTGATCACGGACAAGCTTAAAGAGATGCTTAGGGGGGCTGTTAGGGTCGCTGTTGTCGGCGTGGGAAGCAGGAGGAGTTTTTCCTTCTCGACAACCACTTCGTGGTTTCTAAGGAGCCCTGAGAAGACTTCTACCTCGCCTCCTTCCTCTTCTTCCCTGAAAAACTCCTCCTGCTCCTCTCTTTCTTCTTCCATTTGCGCCACCAGTCTTCAGCTAAGCTGAGAAGCGTTTTAAAGTTTCCTTATCCTAGGAAGCTTGGTGTCCTGGTTTGATCACGGACAAGCTTAAAGAGATGCTTAGGGGGGCTGTTAGGGTCGCTGTTGTCGGCGTGGGAAGCAGGATTAGGGGGGATGATGCTCTAGGCTTGGAGGTGGCTAGGAGGCTCAGTGGGGTAAACTTGGAGCGCGTGCTGGTGGTTGAGGCTGAAACAACACCTGAGAACTTCACCGGAGTAATTAGAAGGTTCAATCCGAGCCATGTTGTCGTAGTGGACGCCGCCCACTTCGGAGGGAGTCCGGGGGACGTTGTTGTCACGGCTGAAGCATCCAGCCTTGGGGGGGTCACCTTTTCCGTGCACCACACCCCACTATCAGTGTTCGCGAAGTTCGTGAAGTCGTCCATAGGCGCATCAGTCGTCTTTGTAGGAGTTCAGCCAAAGAACATGACTGGTGAGGGGATGTCCCCTGAGGTTGAGGAGGCGGTTGAGGCCGTCACAAACATTTTAAGGGAAGTCCTCTTGGAGTTACTGGGCTAGACGGGGTGGTGTGCAGGTTTGGATGGTATTAGGGCGTTCGTGGCGGTGGACATCCAGGATCAGCGCGTCCTCGAAGCAGTCAGGCGGATACAGGAGGAGCTCTCCCGTTATGTGAAGGCGAAGTTCGTTGAGCTCGAGAACTTCCACTTCACCTTGAAGTTTCTTGGCGAGGTGAGCGAGGACGTCGTGGACGAGGTTTACAACGCTATGAGGGAGCTCGACTTCAAGTCATTCGAGCTGGAGCTGCGCGGCGTCGGCTGCTTCCCGAACCTGAGGAGGATAAACGTGATATGGGTTGGGACGCGTGAAGGAGGAGAAAAGCTGACCTCGCTGGCGAATGAGCTTGAAAAGAAGCTAAGGCGCCTCGGCTTCAAGCCCGAGCAGAGGCCATTCACCCCCCACGCAACGATAGCCAGGGTAAAGTATGTTCAGAGCCGTGAAGGACTTGCATCAGCCATCGAAAAGATGAGGAACTTAGAGATAGGAAGAGTGACGGTCGATTCTCTCAAGCTGAAGAGGAGCCAGCTGACGCCGAGGGGGCCCATATACACGACGCTCAGGAGCATCCCGTAGGAGGCTCCAGGTGCTTGAGTAGACTGAGTGAAGTGTGCCGGCAAGTACTGGAAAGGATCACTCCTACACGGGATGAGAGAAAGAGGGTGCTCGAGATAGTTGGGAGGATGATCGCTAAGGTCGCCGAGGCCGCCGGGGAACTGGGAGTTACAGTGAAGCCGATGCTCGTGGGATCCATGGCGAAGGACACGTGGATAAAGGGGGACCAGGACGTAGACATTTTCATGGTTTTCCCCCAGACCTACAGCTTCGAGGAGATAGGGGAGCTTGGCCTGAAAATCGCCAGAAAGGTTACTGGGGGTCGGGGGGAGGAACAGTACGCGGAACACCCATACCTGACGGCTGAAATTGAGGGCTACACCTTCGACTTCGTCCCCTGCTTCGAGGTAGAGGACGCGGCGCAGCTACGCTCCTCCGTCGACAGGACACCCCTCCACACGCGCTACGTTCTATCCCACATGGATGAGCATCTCAGGGGGGAGGCCAGGCTTCTTAAGGCCTTCATGAAGGGTATAGGGGTCTATGGGGCTGAACTAAAGGTTGGAGGGTTCTCCGGCTACCTCTGCGAGCTACTAACCATAAGGTATGGCTCCTTCGAATCCGTCCTCAGGGCGGCGGTAAACTGGAGGAGACAGGAAGTTATAGATATAGAACGCCACTACGATGACCCTGAGAAGCCACGCAAAATCTTCAGCGCCTCACTCATAGTCGTGGACCCCGTCGACCCAAAGAGGAACGCTGCCGCAGCCGTCACGCAGCAGAGGCTGAGCGAGTTCAAGGCGGCGGCCATGGAGTTCCTAGAGGAGCCGAGCGAAGCATTCTTTTTCCCCCCAAAGCGGACCCCATTAACGGTGGAGGAGCTTTCCTCCAGGATGAGGGAGAGGGGGACCTCGATGGTTTTCGTAGCATTCAAGACGCCGAAAATTCCGCCCGACAACCTGTGGGGGCAGCTTAACCGCTCCCTCCAAGCCCTGCAAAACCTCCTAGAAAAGAACGATTTCAGGGTTCTCTCGAGGGATGTGTGGTCTGGCGATGAGCAGACGGTCTTCATCTTCGAGCTGGAGTCAAGGAGGATACCGGCGGTGAAGAGGCGCATCGGCCCCCCGGTAGCCACACCCCACCAGCGGCGCTTCATAGAGAAACACCTGAACTCTCCCTCAACACTCTCCGGCCCGAGGATAGATGGCGACAGGTGGATTGTGGAGGTTAGAAGAAAATACACTGACGCCGACGCGCTGCTAAGAGACGCGCTCGCCAACCCTTCAGCTATCGGGCTGGGCAGCTACGTGGCCGAGAAGATCTCTGAGGGCTACTCGCTCTACGTCGACGAGGAGGTGCTCGAAATTTACTCTAGGAGCAGAGAGTTCCAGGAGCACCTTACTCTGACCCTCATGGGAAGACCAATGTGGCTCACACAATAAGGCACTTCCTCCGTGCTCTTCCACGTTTAGCCCGGTTAGTTTAGCTTAACCTCGGCTTTTCGAAGTGGATTACAGGTATGGCTCCAACTCCGTAGTTGTACACCTTCGCCCTTCTAACATCCTCGCCTGTAAGCTCACCCCTCAGGGGGGTTATCGCCGCTCTAACCACCCATTCTCCGGAGAGGTGCTCGTAGTGGTTTTCTTTAAAGGTTGTCTCCGTCACGAAGAATGAGACTTCTTTTTTCGCCTCCCTCACCTCTTTCATGGCTCGCGTGCAGCAGTCGGCTACAACCAGCAGCCCGGCACCTCCACTATAGACCGCCGCCCAGTCGTTTACCAGTAGAAATCTCTGCTTCCCCTTCTCCACCTCAACCTTGCTGAGGCTTCCTCCAAGCTCCCTCCAGATTGTCCTCGGCCTTGGGAGGCGGATGATTAATGGTTCGGCTGAGCCGGCGAACTTGCCGAGGACGCTTATCCGTGTTTCCACTTCTAGCATGGGGAGCCCACTGTAAACCCTGTACTTGTTCACAATAAGAGAGTGTTCTGATGGTTTAACTGTGGATGTGACTTCCGCGTAGAGTCCCCGTTCCCCTCTGTTTGTCACTTCAACCTTCACGTCCCCGGACGGAGCGTCCCCCTCAAGCCTAAGCTTCTGAGCCATGAGGGGCTCTTCGCCACCGTATGTTACACCTGCCTCCAAGTCAGTTATTGATGCTGGAACCCCCCCTTCGAGTCCGACCCTAATCAAGTTGTTTGAGAGCTCGTTCTCCGAAGCGTGGAGCCCCACTTTTCCGCTAGGACAAACGCCCTTCTCGAGGGTCAGGGTGGCGAGCTCCTCAGAGCCTAAGCTACACACGAAGACTAGGGTTCCCGACTTAAGCGCACCGTCTGGGAAGAGTGCTGCGTCAAGGAGGCCACACTCGATAGGTTTCCCGTTTAGGTTTACTGAGAGCTCGTCCGGCTTAAAGATGCTCCTGTCAAACTCGACGTAGACCCTCAGAGGGGAGGGAGGCGTTCTGAATCCGTGGAAATTGTACAGCATTATTCTTCTCGTGCCCTCAGGCGGGCGCTCAAACTTTACAATTTTCTCGCTCAGCACCGTGCACGCCACCTGAGCTAGCTCGTATGCAAACCTCAACTCGTACTCCCCTTGAATCCTCTTCTCCGCCCTCGGATTCCAGCCGAACTTATCCGAGTTCTGCCCCAAAAGGAGCCAGCGCTTCGCCTCAAGTATCTCCCTCTCCTCCACCTTCACGTCCACACCTGCCTCCTTCGCCCTCCTAAGCCACCACTCGGCCTTAGCTATCTCTCTGCGCGAAGCCTCATTAAGGGTCCACAAGCGCTGGTCCCAGGGGTCGCGAAGCCACATTCCATGGTCGTGTACACCCAAAGCCCAAGTCGAATCCAGAATGCTTATGGAGACGCCTTGAGGAGCTTTTTTAACTATCTCGCTAGCCAGAGCAAAAACTACACCGTCCATCCCCTGGAGGGATTCAATTATCGCCTTGAGGCGGGAGGGGTTAGCTATTTCGGCATCGTCGAGGACGGTTAACCCTCCCCCAAGCTCCGCGCCCCTCCTAACTAGGTCGACAGGGTCAAGTAAAGATGAAACATGCATCACGACCGGCAGCTTCGCCCCATCCTCCCCCTCAACTAAGTGAACCCTGAAGTCCCTAGCCACCCTCCTGTCAAATTCCCCTACCTGAAAATAGTTGAGAAGAAGAAACTCGACTCCAAGCCTCCTAAGCATAGATGGAAGAAAAGGGTGATAAGCGCCCTCCTGAGCAAAGTATCCCGATGAAACACGCCCAAAAACCCCACCCAGCTCCCTCACAGCCATCTCATGCTGGAAAGCAAACTCCTCCCACGTATGCATGGACGCAAGGCTAAAGGACCAAGTGTCAAGGATCACCTCAAACTGCCCCCTCCTCACGCCCTCCCTCAACCCATCCAACACATCCGGCGCAACCCTCTCAAGGAATGGAATAGTTCTTGAAACCTCAACGTCCCATCCAGCCTTCACATCCGGGTTCTCCCACAAGAACCCCAAAAGCCCCCTATAGAGATTAGGAAACCACCTCAAAACCTGCTCATCACTATACTCCGCATACCACATATTAACGTGAAAGTTAAAATTCACAAAAAACACACAAACCCCCCCAGCTCCTACTCCAACTGA
>JAHAWR010000084.1 GCA_018383835.1 Candidatus Jordarchaeia archaeon
GGTTTCTAATGAACATGTCGAGCTCCAATATATAACACACTGGGACAACATAGGGGGAATCTATGTCACAATCAAGCCTAAAATGGTCATAGTGGAGATCAAGGACAGGAACACCATCCACATATTTAGAAGCGCAAGGGAGCTCGACATGTTCATTAGAAACCTGAAGGAGTCGTCGACCCCATTCATGTAACCCTCCACACCACCACGGAAGAAAGAAGGAGCTCCGCGTCGAACAGGCCCTCCATGAGGGCATGTGACTATATAATGAAGCCCGAAATAGACTGGGGGCAGTTCAACTAGAAGCGCCTCAACCCCATCATCCTGCAAAGTTAAAGGGGGCGCTGAGTTTGACTTACTCAGCTACGGGTGAGCGACGCCGCCTTCTTATACTTCATGAGTCGCTGAACCACCTTCCTACTCAAAACACCGACTATCCTTCCCTCATCCGTCACGGCGAGCCTCTTAACTCCAGTCGACTGGAAAAGCCTCCAAGCCTCAGCAAGCGGCGCATCCTTCTCTATGGAGAAAACCTCCTTAGTCATGATGTCCCCTGCCTTGACGTTCTCAAGCTTCTGGCGCTGGGCGACTAGCCTGAATATTTGCCCATCCGTTATCAGCCCGACAATCTTTCCGCTCTTATCCTCCACGAAGACCGAGCCAACCTCCTCATCAACCATCAACTTGGCGACGAAGGGTATCTCGTCGTCAACCCTACAAGTTACCAGCTTACGCCTAGCCACATCCTCAACCTTCACACTCCCACCTCCAAAGAGTCCTTTAAGATACTAAAATAAAGAAAAAATAAATAATAAACCTTTTTTTATCAGATTTTTACCAAAAACCTCTTCTAGGAGCAGTTGACTCACGGACGCACTTTCCCGCTGCCCCTCCTCCTTTTTCGAGTTCCTACGCTTTTTTAAACGCACATCCACTCAGGGGATAAGCGTCAGCGTTGCAGAGCACCCCCTCGGGCTGGTGTAGCTCGCGGAACCGCCGCATAACCCTTAAAAGATTTTTTTCTCTCCCCGGTTGCAGGTGGTTAGCTTGAATATTAAAGTTAATGACCTAATACGCGCGAAGCAAGATATCATCCCCGGCATCGCAAGGAAATTCAGAATAAGCGAGCGCCAAGCTGAGAACTTCCTTAAGATCGCAATAGAGGAAGTGGCAAAGTCGAAGAGGCTAAGCGTTAAGGGGGGCGAAATATCGGGAGACAATGTAACGGTATCGCAGCTCATCAGGGAAGTTGAAAGTTGGAACGAGGACGAATTCGACGAGGAAGACTTCGAAGTACTCGGGTACTGTCGATCAATAGACGAAGATTGAGAAAGGCCTACTCCACCGCTTTTTCCACTTTTAGACTTCGATAAGCTCCTCCGCTGGTATAAACCTCTTGTACCATCTTTCCAGCAAGTCCTTTGTGACGACGTGAAGCTCCACAGGCTCCTTCACATCCTTATAGACCTTAACCATCATATCGTACTTACGTTCAGTAATTTCCGTAACCACCATGACGTCTATATCACTCGTCGCCGTAGCCTCCCCCCTAACAGCTGAACCGAAAACGTAGACCTTCGCGTCCGGGTCTATGCTCCGAACTATGCTTTTAACTTTTCTAGCCAGCTCAATATAGCTCCCAAACCACTGATTATGCGGCTCCATTAAATCCCCTCCACAAGTTTCTTGAACACGTCAACCACGAACCTATAGAGGCTCAGCGCCTCCCTATCCTCGTAGTTGTAAGGCGTGTACCTTGAGGTTATATATGCCTCCTCAAGCCTAGCCACATAGTGTAGCTTGCCCTCATCGTCAGTCAGAGCGCTCAGACTGGGATGAAACTTGGCAAGCTCCCTTATAAGCCTTCTAAGAGAGTGTGTTCTCGGATACGAACCAGCTTTAACCAGCAACTTGTACTTGAGAATAAGCTGGCAGTATTGCTCTAGGTTAAACACCGCTAAGTCCCACTCGCCGCTATTAAGTAAATGCTCGGCGTTTCTCAGAAACGCCTCAGCCCTTCTCCTGATAACCTCCGCCTCCTCAAACGACACCACACCTCACCAGCCCAGGCACACTTGTTAGAGTTTACATTAAATCCGTCAAAGATCAAACTTTAAGAAAACAAATCTGGTCGGACAATAATTAACGTTTTTTCTCCTTTCTCTCGTTACGCTCCCCCCTGACGACCCACCCTCACCTATACCGGGCTTCATGGGCGCACAAGTAGCTTTCTTACACGTTTTGTCCTTAAATGGCTTCTGACCGGGAGCAATTTACCCTCACATTTTCACTGTGGCGTTTATTTTGGCTTCACCCTTTCCGTCTTTGAAATGTTTTTATACCCGCATAATTTATGTGCATATGAACAAAAATAACTGATGGGGGATTCAAATGGCTTGGATGGGAAGATTTAGCTACGGAAGAAAATGGCGCTTCTGGCAAACGCCCAGCAACCAGCAGGGGGCCCCCACCCCTCAGGGTTACAGGTACGTTGGATCCTGCCGCTGCGGCTTCGGGCCAAACGCATTCTACCAAGACCCTCAGGGCAGGATAGATGTATCCCAGCTTTTCTGGGCGCCGCCCTCAAAACCTGTAAAGACGGAGGATGAATCAGTTGAGTTGAAAATCAGCTCTCTTAGAGAGAAGCTCGACGAACTAGCCGCCGAGATAGACGAACTAAGTAGTGAGGTCAAGGATTCAACCAGCCAGCATCCGTCCAAGTGGTGGCCATTCAGAAAGCAGGAGTAGTGGCATCCATGGTGAAGCTGGCGGTTACTTCTCAGCCTCCGGGAGGACTTAAAGCGCCAATCATTGTGGTCGCAGCCGACGCCGATGTAGATACACTAAACCTTCACCTTCTGTTAGGGGGTGAGCTCGTCGAGGAAAAGCGCCTCGCAACCTCCGAGAAGGCTCAAATAGACCAGAGCGTCTGCGAGAGATGCGGAAAGTGCTACGAGTCCTGCGCCTTCAACTCTATCAGAAAAATTGACGGAGGATACGTTGTGGCACCAGCCTACTGTGAGGGGTGCAGCGTCTACGAAGCCATCTGCCCCGCTGGCGCAATAGAAGTCAAATCCATTGAGAACGGGAAAATAAGAGTTTTCAGGAGTAGGTTTGGCTTCCCATTAATAGTTGGACAACTCGACGTGGGTAGTTCCGGGTCAGGCGAAGTGATATCAGAGGTCAAGGAGGAGGCTAGAAGGTTCGCTGGCAGAGTCAGGGCGTCGCTGCTCTTGGTCGACGGCCCCCCGGGTGCGGGCTGCTCAGCGATATCGGCCATAAGCAGGTCTTCCCACGTTCTACTCGTGGCTGAGCCAACTAAGGCCGCAAGGCACGACTTGGAGCGCGTTTTAGGCATCGTCGACCACTTCGGAGCCACCTTCGGGGTCGTGACCAACAGGTTCAACGCCAACCCGGAGATGTCGCCGGAGATCTCGCGCTTAGTTGAGGGTAGAGGCGGTGAAGTCTTATCCTTGATACCATCAGATGAGGAAGTGGTTCACGCCATAGTGAATGGGCAGCCAGTTGTGGAGCGCTCACCCGAGCCCAGCTTCAAAAGCCATAATGGAGGTGTTTAGGCGAATTGATGAATTACTTAAATTTTAGCCTCGCAAAGCGGCGTGGCTCTCCACGGGAAACCGGAAGGAGTGGTGTCTGCTCCTATCCTACTACTTCACCTGCCCGGGTCTGTTTCGAGCGAGAGTATTGTAGGAGGTGGTGGAACGGTCTAGAATAGTTGTTCCCGTATTCGAGTTTGTGGGCGAGGAATCCGTTGTCTGCGACCACTTCGGGAGGGCCCCAGCCTTCGCTGTGGTGGATGTTTCGGAAGACGGAAAAATTCTCTCCATAAAGGAGGAAAGGAATGTTAGCGAGCACTTTGGAGGCATGGGCAAGGCATCAGAGCTGGTCGCACGCCTATCCCCAGACGTGCTGGTAGTGAAGGGTATAGGGTCAAGAGCTATAAGCATGTTTGAGTCAATGGGCGTTAGGGTGGCATCCTGCGACGCTCTGACTCTAAAGGACGTCATTAAAGCATACCTCGAGAGGCGTCTGTTCGGTGCGAGCGCTTGCAGGGATGCCCACCACAGCTTCTGAATAGGTGGAAGAAATGGCTGAAAAAGGAAAGTACCAGGTGCAGCACCTCCAGACCGAAGAGATAAAGAAGCGTATGTTCCACGTGAAACACAAAATAGTGGTCATGAGCGGGAAAGGAGGCGTGGGCAAGAGCACCGTCGCAGCCAACCTTGCAGTTGTTCTGGCAGAAATGGGTCGAAGAGTAGGCTTGATGGACGCGGACCTTCACGGTCCCTCTATACCCAAGATACTCGGAGTCCAAGGCGTTCAGCCCCAAGTTGGCCCCACCGGGATATACCCTATTATAGCTGAGCGTGGTGTAAAAGTAATTTCAATAGACTTCTTTCTCCCCTCCAGCGACTCGCCGGTGATCTGGAGAGGCCCGTTAAAGATGGCTGCGATAAGACAGTTCCTCTCAGACATCGAATGGGGTGACCTCGACTACCTGCTCGTGGACTTGCCCCCGGGAACCGGGGACGAGCCGCTAAGCGTGATGCAACTCATACCTGGAATAGATGGCGTTGTCATAGTGACAGTTCCCTCAGACCTCTCCCAGTACGTCGTTAAGAAGGCTGTCTCGATGGCTTACCGGATGGGTGTCAGGGTCATAGGGATAGTGGAGAACATGAGCGGCTTCGTCTGCCCCAATTGCGGGGCGCGCTTCGACCTCCTCGGCTCAGGAGGAGGAGAAAAAATCTCCACAGAGATGGATGTTCCATTCCTGGGAAAGATACCCATAGACCCAAGCATAAGCGGGGACACCGACCAAGGTACACCCTTCACTCTCAAGCACCCTGACTCGCCAGCCGCTAAAGCCTTCAGGGAAATAGTCGAGCGGGTGGTAGAAGCCGTCGAGGGAAAAAACATCTAAAGGGTGTGAATGGGCTTGTGGGGTCCAGGCAGGTGCAGAAGGAGGTGCAGGGGGCGACCCATAGCTCCAAGGGACATAGAACTCGAGCCATGCGTTACACGCTTCATCCCGGTCTTCAAGGACTTCAGGTCCTCCCCCCTCCCCCCCCATCATACTTTACCATGACGAGCTTGAAGCTATGCGCCTCGTCGACCAGCTTGACCTGGTGCAGGAGGAGGCGGGCCACAGAATGAGCGTATCAAGGGGAACCGTCTGGCGCCTGCTGCAGAGTGGCAGGAAAAAGGTTGCCCAGGCACTAGTAGAAGGAAGAGAAATAGTGCTGTCACCGAGAAGTGCACCCGGCGAGCCCCCCTCCACCCATGATGAAGAGCTTCAGGAATAAGTTGCCCATCAGCCCGAAACCATTTCTCCTCACGGTCGTTAACGTGTTTTCAGGCTGAGCTTCCGCCTAACAGCGGAGAGCATATTATTTCTACGCTTTGACCGTTCCAGAGTGGTGAACGAGACTATTTAAGACCCTTTGCTTTTAGTTATTAACGGAAGGCGGCGCGGAGGCGATTTCTGTTGGTGTTTTTTCCAGCTTCAGGAATTGTACGGGATGTTTCCCTTTCCCTTGTGGCAGCCGCGATCTTTCTCTCAGGAGAGTTCCTCGTAATGCTCCTCTACCAATGGGTCAAGAGCCCGCGTCAACTAGACGACATCCGCTTCACGTGGTCGATTCTCACATTATCCACTATCATTTTGCTGGCTTCATACATCGTCTCGGACTTCTACGTTCCAAGCTGGGAGCGTGAGTTCTGGATTAAAGTCGGGTACATCTCTATACTCTCCGGCATCACTATGTTTGCTTTCACAGCAGAGAGGAAGCTCCTGCGGACACGTTGGTTCTTCACGTCTATTGGACCAGTAGGAATAGCCCTCACGCTCCTTCTCCCCCACACGTTCCTCAAGTATGCCTCCTACTTTTTCCTTTTTCCCACCTACTCCGTATTCTTCATCTTAGTGTTTCGACACCTACACAAGAGAGCCGAGCACCCCCTGAGGAAGCAGGTCAAATTTTTCGTCGCGGGATTCATCTTCTTCTTGGGGGGCACTCTTCTGGCGGCTGACGAACCCGTACTGTTATCGGGGGGCTTATCCTACATCGTGGGCTCCATCATGATGATCGGTGGCATATCAACTGTGAATTTCGTCGTGTTGAGGATGCCTTCATTAGGCGAGCTCGATTGGCGTAGCAAAATCAAGGAGCTATACCTTATATCACACACGGGCGTCCCCCTGCTCTACATCGACTTTGAAAGTGGAATAAGTGCTGTTGGCCCTGACCAAGCGTTAACGGCAGCGGTGATATCCGCGTTATCCTTGGGTTTGAAAAGCGTGGGCAAGGATGGAAGGGTTAAAGTGGTGGATCAAGGGGGCTTGAAGTTCCTTTTCGGCTACGCGGAAAACATCACGTTGGCTTTAGCTGTGACAGAGAACCTAACCATCATACGCCAGAAAATCGACGAATTTCTAAAGGAGTTCAGCATCCTATATGGTGAAATACTTAAGACGTGGGATGGAAACATAAGCGTTTTCAAACCAGCCGTGGCGCTCGCAATGAACATCTTCGCGGAAGGCAGCAAAAAAACTGGTGAACGATGACCTAACTCCGACTCTTTTTTGCGCTCCTATATGTCTACATTTCCCCCTGAGGGGGGCGTGACGGCGACCCGAAGTGTTTCTTGAAAACTGAAGGTATATCCTCCGGTTTTTCGAGGACAAATACCCCATCCATTTGCATCAGCTTTTTGACGTGCTCCACGTCCTCCCTCCTCGCGGGGCAACT
>JAHAWR010000087.1 GCA_018383835.1 Candidatus Jordarchaeia archaeon
AGCTTTGGTTATATGTCCCACCGATAAAGCGGGGGAGTTCACGTCAGACCAGGTTGAAATTGCTGGGGCGTGGAAGGCCAGCGACACGTTTCTCTTCCACATGAGGAAAGACTTCCTGTCGTTGAAAGCTACAGTTGAGGCTTCTAAAATGGTGTACGAGATGGCAAAAATAACTCCTGAAGACGTGGATGTGGCGGAAGTACATGACTCCTTCTCTATAGCTGGGATCCTAGCTATAGAGGATCTTGGCTTTGCGCGTAAGGGTGAGGGGTGGAAGGCGGTGGAGGAGGAACTGATAAGCCTAGACGGCGAGATACCCATAAACCCCTCTGGAGGGTTGAAGGCGCGCGGCCACCCGATAGGGGCGACCGGAATATATCAGGCCGCCGAAATAGTCCTCCAGTTGCGAGGCGAGGCCGGTAAAAGGCAGGTGCCAGACGCCCAAATAGGCTTATCACACAACACAAGCGGGTTTGGAACATCCGCTATAGTTCACGTGTTTAAGGCAAGATGAGGTGTTGGGAATGACGCCATCAAGTCTCTGGAGAGAAATACCTCAAAGGTACCGCCTTGAGGCAGTCTTCTGCCCTAAGTGTTCAGCAACATACTTCCCTCCAAGAGAGCTATGCACCGAGTGCGGCTCAAGAGAGCTTGAAAGGAAGAGGCTTCCAACAAGAGGAAAACTGGTGACTTACACCGTGATACACACACCACCTAAAGGGTTCGAGTTATACACCCCTTACATAATAGGCCTTGTCAGGCTCGAAGACGGAACGCATATAACCGCACAAATAACCGACGCAGATCCTAACGAGCTTGACTTAGATATGGATGTAGAATCCGTGATAAGAAAGGTGAGAGAAAACGGGCGCGATGGACCCATTTACTACGGCTACAAGTTTAGGCCGATCCTGAGCAACAATGGTGCTCCAGAGAGAAAGTGTTAGGCTGGTAGCTGCAAGAGGTTCTGGTAAAGCATGAGAAGCTTCCTGTCTTGGTTAGAAGATAATGGGCTTCTCATTAAAGTTAAGAAGCCAGTGTCTACTAAGTATGAAATACCAGCCATAATGAAGAAGCTCGACGGTAAACCTATTCTCTTCGAGAACGTTGCAGGAAGCAAGTTCAAGGTGGCAGGCAACCTGTGCTCAAGCAGGGAGCTGCTGGCTGGAGGGCTAGGGGTACCGCCCCAAGCGCTCGTCTCACGGATCGCAGAAGCGATGGAAAACCCGACAGAGCCTGAGGTCACCAGTAGTGGCCGGTGTCTCGAGGTCGCTGAGCCAGTGGACTTAACTCGCCTCCCCATACTGACGCATATGGAGAAAGACGGTGGACCATATGTGACGGCCGGTGTAGTCACGGTACGTGACCCGGAGTATGGGCGCAATATAAGCTTCCACAGACTCATGCTTCTCGATGAAAAGCATTTCGCAATAAGAGTCGTGGAAGACAGAGACTTAGACCTGTACCTTAAGAGGGCTGGAGGCGAGCTTGATGCAGCCATAACAATAGGGAACCCCCCATCGGTTCTCGTGGCAGCCGCTACATCCCTCTCCCCCGACGTCGACGAGTATACCATAGCCAACAGTCTAAAGCCGTTGAAACTTGTTAAGTGTAGAGCAGTCGACCTAGAAGTTCCAGCAGAAGCCGAGGTACTACTAGAAGCAAGGATAACTAAAGAGCTAGTTGAGGAGGGCCCATTCCCGGACATAACTGGGACCTACGACATAGTGCGGGAGCAGCCGGTGGTTGAGGTTCACCGTTTCACCCACGCTAGAGATGCCATATACCAAGCAATACTCCCAGGGGGGATGGAGCACAGGGCTCTCATGGGGCTACCTAGGGAGCCGGCGATATACAGGGAGGTTAGCAATGTGTGCGAGTGCCTCGATGTCCTCCTAACCCCCGGAGGTTGTTCATGGCTTCACTGCGTGGTGAAAATAAAGAAAAGGGATCCCGACGACGGGTTGAAGGCGATAGAGGCGGCCTTTAAGGCTCACAAGTCTCTGAAGCACGTGGTAGTGGTTGATGAAGACATAGACATTCACGACCCCTACTCGGTTGAGTACGCCATAGCCACGCGCTTCCAAGCATCAAAGAACCTTGTCGTCACGGCTGGTAAGGGCTCGTCGCTTGACCCGTCCGCCGACCAGAGGACGCGGGAGACAACTAAGGTTGGGATTGACGCTACAATACCATTCGACAAGCCACGAGACAAGTTTCTCCCCGCAAAGATTCCCGGATATGAATCTATAAGGGTTGAGGACTATGTACCTAACCAATGAGGAGGAGAAGGCGCTGGACGGCGAGCACGGTGAGGTAGTAAGCCTCGCAATGAGGATCCTCTGTGCCCTAGGAGACTTCTTCGAGGCAGACCGCCTCATACCGGTTCAGAGCGCTCACGTCTCGGGGGTATCCTACAAGACTGGAGGTGAAGCCCTCCTGACAACACTGAGAAAATTCTCTTCCATGAAGGCCAAAGCTCTGGTTCCTACTACGCTAAACCCTGGAGGAGTGGACCTCGAGAGGTGGAGGGAGATGGGAGTTGAGGAGGAGTTCTTCGAGAAGCAGAAAAAGATCATTTCATTCTACACGGATATGGGCATCCTTGCAACTTGCAGTTGCACACCATACGAGGCCGGGAACCTTCCAGCCAGAGGAGCCCACGTAGCCTTCGCTGAGTCATCGGCTGTCGCCTTCATCAACTCGTACTTAGGTGCGCGAACCAACAGGGAGAGCGGCCTCTCAGCTCTTGCATCGGCAATAACGGGAAAAACCCCCTGCTACGGCCTCCACGTGGATGGGAACAGGCGTCCCACAGTGAAAGTTAAAGTTACAGCCTCCCTGGAATCCCCGACACATTATGGGGCGCTAGGATACCTTATCGGGAAAAACTTCGGTGACGCGATCCCCCTAATTCAGAGTGGCCGTCCCCTCCCGCTAGTCGAGGCAAAGCATCTCTCATCCGCCGCGGCAGCCTCAGGCGCCATTGCACTATACTACTGGGGAGAGGCTCCTGGGGACAGCGACTTGGAGAAAGTAGAGGTAGATGGAAGAAGTCTCGCCGAGGTTTTCGAGTTGTTCGGTCTGTCAGAAGAACCTGAGGTCATCGTGCTGGGATGCCCCCACTACTCCATACACGAGATGAGGAAAGTGGCTGAAATGGTTGAAGGGAGATGGGTGAAGACTCCACTTTGGATCTTCACCTCCCGGCAAGTTAGACACCTTGGGGAGCAGTTGGGCCTTGTTCAGAAAATAGAGCAGGCTGGAGGAAAGGTCTTCTGCGACACCTGCCCCATAGTCGCCCCTCTGAAAGGGTTCCGCAATCTTTTGACCGACTCGGCTAAAGCAGCCCACTATGCTCCCTCAATGAACAAGATGGAATCTGCCCTGCTGTCAACCGATGGATGTGTGAGGGTCGCTTTAAGGGGGGTCCAATAGTGACCAAACTTGTCCTGAGAGGGTTCGGCTTGAAAGCCGTCAGGTTTCCCGTTGCTGAGGGAGAAGCCATCGTCTCAAATTCCCCTATATCCTTTTTGGGCAACGTGGATCCAGAGACAGGGGTTATCCAAAACCATCCCCTAGAAGGCAAGAGCATTGCCGGACGCGTGTTCGTATTTCCCACAGGCGTGGGCTCAACCGTCGGAACTTACGTCATCATAAACCTGGCAGAGAAGGGACTAGCCCCTAAGGCGATAATCCAGAGGAAAGCAGACACCGTAACACTAATAGGGGCGGTCGTAGCTGGGATCCCCCTTATACACCGCGTCACCCCAGACCCAGTTGAATCAATAAGAACCGGTGACTGGGTTAGAGTAGACTCTTCTAAAGGGCTAATAGAAGTAGAAAGGAATAAAGGAGGTTGGGAAAGTGGCTAGTCTTGAGTTGTCGGAGGAGGAACTTGTCGAAAAACTCGTTAAAGGAGAGTTAAAGCTCCACGAAGTGGAGAAGTATGTAGGTAGCGTGGATGCTGCTGCGCGGGTAAGGAGGAGAGCGATAGAGAAAATCATAGGGAAAGAGCTTAAGCACATTGGAAGCTACTCCATAGACCTCGACGAGACAGCATCCAGAAACATTGAGAACCCGATAGGCGTTCAGCAAATCCCCCTCGGGGTTGCAGGACCATTGAAAGTGAAGGGCGAGGTGGCGAACGGAGAATACTTTATCCCGCTTGCCACAACGGAAGGCGCCCTTGTTGCGAGCGTTAACAGGGGGTGCCGCGCGATAACGGCTAGTGGCGGCGCGCGGGCAAGGGTACTCAAGTCAGGGATAACAAGAGCTCCATGCATATGTGTCCCCGACACCGAGCACGCGGTAAAACTCGTTGAGTGGATACGCCAAAACTTTGAAGAAGTAAAGAGAGTTTTTGAGGGAGATGACCCCTTCCTTAAACTTGCCGACGTCCAACACTGGATAATTGGACGCAACGTGTTCATACGATTCGTAGCAGATGCGGGAGACGCCATGGGCATGAACATGGCGACGTCAGCAAGCGACAAAGTGTGCAGTTACATAGAGCAGCGGTTTCCGTGGGCAAAGACGATAGCTCTTTCAGGCAACATGTGCGTTGACAAGAAGCCGTCAGCCCTCAACTACATTCTCGGGCGGGGAAAAACAGTACAGGCGGAGGCAGTACTAAAGCGAGACTACATTAGAGATGTGTTGAAAACAACTCCCGAAGATATGGTTGAAGTAGTCTACAGGAAGCTCTACATAGGGACAGGGCAGGCTGCGGCTTACGGTCTAAACGCCCACGTTGCAAACATAATCGCGGCAATCTGGCTGGCCACGGGACAGGACGCCGCGCATATAGGTGAGAGTAGCATGGGGATCATAACCGCCGAGGTACTTGAAAGCGGAGACCTATATATGTCGCTGACTCTCCCGTCAATGGTGTGCGGAACAATAGGAGGAGGCATGTGGCTGCCACAGTACCAAGAGGCACTATCCATCATGGATTGTGGCGGCGGCTTCATCAAAGAAGCGCCCCCAGGGACTCTCGCCAAGAAGTTCGCCGAAATAGCGTGCTCAGCAGCATTGGCCGGGGAAACCTCCCTTATAGCGGCGCTGGCAGCCGGACATCTGGCTAAAGCCCACGAACGCCTCGGACGAGGAAAAACTGCACGGAAGAAGATCGAAAAAGTGTAAATACTCCTCTTTTTAAAAAGTTCTCCATAGGCTACTTGAAGATTCCCGCTATCCCTTTTATAATGAGCTCCACAGCTATTGCCGCTATAATTAACGCCATGACTCGTGCTATCACGAGAGACCCTGTCCTGCCTAGGAAGCGGCTAAACGGGTCTATGAACTTGAGCACGAGCCACGTGACTATGAACGATAGGATTACGGCCGTCACGGTCACGATGACGCCTGAGGATTGAAGGTACATGATCGCTGTTGTTATTGCTCCCGGACCGACTAAGAGGGGGCATGCTATGGGGACGACCCCTATGCTCTCTGAGGGCACCGTCTCCTCTCTCTTCCACCCAAGAATGAGTATTCGGAGGGCGATCACCATTAGGAGTATTCCGCCGGCGATCATGAAGCTCTCTATGGTTATCCCGAAGAGGAACAGGATGTAGTTTCCAACGGCGGCGAAGCACATCAGCAAAGTGAACCCCGTTACCAATGCAAGGTGGAAGGCACGCTTCCTTTCCTTCACGCTCATATGTTCCGTAAGGCTCAAGAAAATAGGGATGTTGCCCACCGGATCCATTATCACAAACAGCGAAATAAAGGCCTTCGCCAAATCCGGCAAAGAACAAAACAAGTGTATCATTATCGTCTCGGGAAGCAAGTGAGAACCACCATTAGTAAATTAGTTTTTGCTCAAAGAAAAGAAAACTCAAATAAATACATTTTGCCGCCTCGAGAAACAGCGGAGGGTTAAACTCGTTGCCTGCCGCGCGTCCGACACTTGACCCCACTGCTATGGGGGTTCTGGGAAAGGTGCCCGGCTTTCCCTTTCCCTTCATTACCTAAACTTCCAACCTTTCAGCGTCCGGCTTCACGGTGACCTTGCCGTCCCCCCGCTTAGCTCGCCCAACAATGTATGCCACAACTCCTCTCCTCCTCAACGCGTCCTGGAAGTCGTCGACTCTTTCTCGGGGTAAGGCTACCAGTATTCCGCCAGACGTCTCCGCGGCCTCACCAGCCTCTAAGCCGTAGCCGAAGAGCTCGGAAGCCTCTATTGCACCCTTTATCACTGGTATGGTGTCTATTTCAATGTCCACTCCGCTTTCCTTAGCTATGTTTTTAGTGTGCCCCACCAGTCCGAACCCCGTCACATCCGTCGCCGCGTCAGGCTTAACCTCCCGCATAACTTCGGCCACAGGCTTGTTGGGCGTCGTCATGAATTTTATCGCTTTCTCAACGAGCTCCTCTGCCTCCTTCTTCGATAACACGCTGAGCACGCTCTCACGGAGCTCAGGATCCTTCATAGTTCTGTAAACAGCCATTGCGGACTGGGTTCCCAAGGGCTTGGTTAGGATCAGCACGTCACCAGCTTTAGCCCCCCTCTGATAAACGATCTGGCTCGGATGCGCCACAGCAGTGA
>JAHAWR010000085.1:0-147 GCA_018383835.1 Candidatus Jordarchaeia archaeon
AGCGCTTAACGAGGGGCTCGGAGGCGGCCCAGTCAGGTTTTACAGTGGCGTGATTATGTGGGTTGGATGGGTGATTGGTGGGTTAATGATAATGAAGTACGTGGTGGTTGTGGGCGACGGCATGGCTGATTACCCCCTCGAGAAGCT
>JAHAWR010000085.1:177-3809 GCA_018383835.1 Candidatus Jordarchaeia archaeon
CAAGCCGAACATGGATAGGGTTGCCCGTGAGGGCAGGAGTGGCTTGCTGGAGAATATTCCAGAGGGCATGCAGGCTGGGTCGGACGTGGCGATCCTCTCCATTCTGGGCTACGACCCGGTGAGGCATTACACTGGGCGGGGGCCGATCGAGGCGGCAGCCTTGGGTGTGAGGCTGAGAGAAGGCGAGGTCGCGTTCCGGTGCAACCTCGTGACCTTGGAGAGGGGTGTGATGAAGGATTATAGTGCTGGGCATATAAGTAGCGGTGAGGCTAGGGAGCTCGTTGAAGCGCTTAACGAGGGGCTCGGAGGCGGCCCAGTCAGGTTTTACAGTGGCGTGAGCTACAGGAATATCCTCGTCGTGTCAGGCCTGAGCCTCAACGGCGTCGAGTGTACCCCACCCCACGACATCACGGGCATGAGGGTGGAGGATTACCTTCCGAGGGGGGAGGGGAGCGGGTTCCTCTTGGAGCTAATGAGGGAGGCTCAAAGGGTTCTTGAGGGGCACCCTGTGAACCTGAGGAGGGTTAGGGAGGGGAAGGCTCCCGCGAACGCCATATGGCCGTGGGGGCAGGGGGGGAGGCCTGAGCTGAAGAGCTTCAAGGAGAAGTTCGGTGTTCGCGGAGCCATAATATCGGCGGTCGACTTGGTGAGGGGGCTCGGCGCCCTCACGGGGCTGGAGGTTGTAAACGTTCCGGGGGCGACGGGATACTATGACACGAACTACGCTGGAAAAGGTGAGTGTGCCCTAAAGGCGTTGGAGAGTGTGGACTTCGTCCTCGTCCACGTTGAGGCGCCCGACGAGGCGGGTCACGCTGGTGACGTGGAGAACAAGGTGAGAGCCATAGAGAAGATAGACGGCGAGGTTCTTGGAAGAATTCTGGGGGGGGTTGGTGGGCTGTGCGACGATTACAGGGTGGCTGTCATGGCGGACCACCCGACCCCAATAGTTAGGAGGACTCATACGCGCGACCCGGCCCCCGTTGCCGTGCTTTCGAGTGGCGGGGGTGGGGACGGGGTCGAGGGCTTCGACGAGTTCTCCGTGAGGAAGGGGAGCCTGGGCGTGATGAAGGGCTACAGGTTCATGGATTTCTTCATAGGACGCTGACAGCTTGAACGAAGACGCTGCCACCCTTTCTGTGACAGCAACTTCTCCGCCACCTCAAGGTCATTTATGGTGTTTACGTTTACCGCGAACTCCTCGAGGCCGACTTTGAGGTAGCATTCTTCAAGCACCTTCCCGGAGGCTGCCTCAACCCCGTTAAGCGCGTTCACCCCCGACGGGACGAAATCTTCTCCACCAATGTTCATTACGAGTGTTGGTTCAAGCCCTAAACTAGTCACCAGCCGGAGGGGGACAACAACCACCAGCGACGGCTTACCTCCAGTGAGGAAAAATTTAGCCACGAGGTCCAGCAGGTCCCCTCTGAGTAGGGGCATATCCGCTGGGCATACAAGTATAGCTGAGAACCTTATTTGGGCCACCAAGTGCTTGAGGTCTTCAACGTAGCCCACCCCCGGTGTCTCTATCAGCGTGATCCTGCCCCGCCAAGCCTCCTCCAGGTGTTCTGCGGTTTTGGGGGTGTGGGGAGTTACGGTGGCATAGACCCTGCGTACTAGCCTGGCTTGGCTCATGGCTGCCGCCACGTAATCTATCATTGGACGTCCATTGACGCGGACTAGGGGCTTTTCGCCGGCTCCAAACCTGCTCCCCCTACCTCCAGCCATTATTAGCCCATCAACCCTACGCAAGCTGAACCACCAGTGCTACCGCTAGTAGTGGGATCCTCGAGAGCTCGTGGCAGGCCCCCAAAACGTCTCCTGTCACGCAACCGAAAACCCTGTTCGAGAGGAGGGCGACGAGGAGTCCTGCTGCGAGAGAGGTGGCGAGTGAGAGAGGTATGAGTGGGGCTAGCTCGTAGGATGATGCGGAGCTTATGAGGCGCGCCGACGCAGCATACAGCGTTGATGTCAGCGTTGCTGAGAGGAGTGAGGAGGCTAGCAGGTCCTTCCAGCCGACGTTCTCGACGAAGAAGTTTCCGAGCCCCGAACCTCTGGGTTTCCCGGCGCACGCGCAGGCGAGCATCGAATTAACGCACATTACCTCAACGGTGAAGGCTGAAAGCAGCGCGTACCACTGGGGTATGCTGCCGTAGAGGGCGATGGACGCCGCAACCACCATTAGGGCGGTGGATGCCCCACCTGCACCAATATGCTTGTCCTTCATGGCATTCAGCTTTTCGCCCCTCCCCCCTAGGGCGGTTAAGCCGTCGCCGAAGTCTACTAGCCCGTCCATGTGGAGGAAGCGGTTCAGCGCGTTGACCGCTAAGAGGGTTAGAGCAGCTGAGGGCAGCGGGGGGAGTAGAAGCTCCATCCCCGCCAAGGAGAAGCCGGCCAGAAGGCCGTATATGGCTCCGACGATCGGGGCTAGCGCGAGGTGGCCTGCCGCCTCGCTTAGCGAGCCAGCGCCCTTCACGGGGATCGCTGTGAAGAAGGAGAGGAGCAGCTTCAACGACCTCAAAACTCCCACGTATTAAGCCTCCTACCTTTCGGAGTAGACTTTCGACATGACTCCACCTATGAGTGATGCCGCAACGTCGTCTAGGAAGGGGCCGAGCGATGATATGACGCCCGGCTTCTCCCTGTCGTACCTCACGTAGTTGAAGACCCCCCTTGTTCCAGCGATGTATTCTGCTATGGCCATGCCTATAATTTCGTCGGCCAGGAGGTGGACTGGGTCGCCCTTAAACTCGTCTGCGCTGAGGCCATGTATCCGCCCGCTGAGCCCTAATTCCTCGAGGTGGATGGCTGAGGAGATAAGGGCGTTCAGGTTGACGTCGCAAGTCAGCCTTTTCACCTCTTCTATGAAGCGCCTCTCAACCTCCTCGGCGCTCATTTCGGAGTGTGGGGCATGGAGTGCTAGTGCGGCCTCGGCCATGTCCTCCAAAGTTACGCCGCGCTCCCTCAGCCAGTCTAAGAAGTTCCTGCTCCCGGCCTCCCTTGCCTTGAGAATCGACTCTGTTACCGCGTCTCTAACGGCACGCGATATGAGTGCGCCCACCCTGGTGGCTGGCCCAGTATACCTCAGCTTTTCTTCTCCACCGTCTGGGCAGGCTACTATGACTGCGTCCGTCGACGTCCCCCCAGCATTGAAGCCCAGCACCCTTAGAGCGAGGCACTTGGCCTCCGTCACCGTGATGACGGCGTTAACCAGGCCCCCATCGGTGAGAGCCTTGTTGACGAAGACGACGACGTTTATGGTTCCCGCTACCCTAGGGGCGTCTCCGGCTACTGCTTCGCCGGCAACCAAGGCGTTCGATGTGCCAGCTGTAACGGCGACGGTGACCACTAAGCCGTCGGAGGAGAGGCGCTTGACCGTGAACACTTTGCCCACGTTTGCGGCGGTCATCAGCCCCGCGAGCCTGCCCTTAAGCTTCAGCGTCTCGACGGCCCTACGCAAGTCTTCTTCGGGTGCATCAGACGAGTAGTCTACTGGCACTTGGAGGATTAGTACGCCGTCAATCTTCGTTATTCCCGGTTCGAGGACGGCGGAGCTGATGGCCCTGCACTCCGACGGGAAAGTTACGAGAACGCTTTTCTCGTCTGGAAAGCTCACTTTAACTTCCAATCGCTCA
>JAHAWR010000085.1:3815-6678 GCA_018383835.1 Candidatus Jordarchaeia archaeon
CAGGCTTATGAGCAGGATGGTGAGGCTTTCCAGGTGCCCCTGAACAGTGAAGCCGGCGACTAACGAGAGAGGGGCCACGGCCAGGTAGAATAGGATGCATGAGAGGCGCATTATTTTCAGAGACAGATACGCCTCCTCTAACCCGGGGTAGTGGTATTCTCCCCCTAAAACATGCTTCCCCTTCTTCTCCAGCCGGACTTTCAGGGCTCCCGCCATCGCCGCCATAGGCCATCCGCTGTTTGGGCTCTCAGTCCTGCCGTGGTCCCTAAGAGCGACCCTGAGGCAGTTTCTCCAGTCGGCTCCAACCAGCTTAGATGCGAGAGCTATAAATGGAAGGGAGAGCCTCGCCGGGATAAAGTTCAGCGTGTCGTCCAGCCTAGCCGACGCCCACCCGACGTTCAAGTGCACGCTGTCCCTGTAACCTACAGTGGAGTCCAGGGTGTTTACCACCCTGTAGAACACGGCCCCCGGAACTCCGGCTACGGCGAAGAAGAGCACGGGGGCGCAGAAGCCGTCAACTATGCTCTCGGAGGCGCTCTCAACGGCGGCTGAAAGTATGAGGGGCCCATCTAGGCTGCTCACGTCCCGCCCAACTATGCCTGAAACTTGGATCCTCGCGCCGGGGATGTCGCCCTCTGCCACCCTCAATATGACTGGCTTAGCGTGGCGCTCCATGTCCTTCACGGCGAAGGAGAGCTTCAGAATGCAGGCTGAAGCGAGCATCCAAGCAGCCTTCCCGAGAAAAAGCTTGACGAGTGAGAGTAATAGTGTGGTGAGGGAGGCGAAAAAGAGGGGGAGTAGTAGGGCCATGGCGGCGCCTGCCAGCTTCTCGAAGAATGGGCTTCCCCTAGGTATCTTGGCGTCAACCCACAACGCTACAACGCCAAACAAGTGTGTGGGGTGAATGGCCCTAGGTGGCTCGCCAAGCACCAAGTCGATTACTAAAGCCGCCACTATGACGGATGCGAGGTAGAAGTAATCCGGAGCCCCCATATAGACCACTTCTTTATGCGCCAGTTTCTAGCGCGGAGCCTTTGAGTCTCTCCGGGAGACCCCTCAACGCCTTCACCAGAACTTCGTTCAGCTCCCTCTCTTTTACGCCAACCCTGATGAAGTTCGAGAACTCTCCGCCGAAGGAGCTGCAGTCCCTTACGAGCACCCCGTCCCCCAGCAGGGCCGACCTGACGGCTGCCGCGCCAACCCCCAACCCTCCAACCTTGATGAAGATGAAGTTAGCGTCCGGCTTAAACACGGTGTAGCCCGCTATTTCAGAGATGCTCCTGTATAGGTAGTCTCTCTCCCGCTCGACAACCTCCACGGTCCTCTCCAGGTAGGGGGCGCATCTCCTCAGGAGCTCGACTGCGACGAGCTGCTCGAGCACCCCCACCCCCCAGGAGAGGCGAACCTTGTCGAGGCACTCTACGAGCCCGCGTCCGCCGACCCCGTAGCCCACTCTGAGGCCCGGTACGCTGAAAATCTTTGTTAGGGAGCGGGAGACGAAGAGGTTCTCGTGTCCTTCCACCTCGGGGACGCATGAGAAGCGCCTACTATCTCTTAGGAAGTCTATGAATGCCTCGTCGACGAAGACGAGGACCTCTCTGGCCTCACACTCCTCCACGACCTCCATAATCCTCTTCTTGGATTCAAGCCTGCTCGTTGGGTTATTGGGGTTGCAGAGGAAGACCGCCCTAGTGTTGGAGTCGAGGCGCTCGAACAGGCAGTCGACGTCGAGCGCGAAGCCGTGCTCCTCGCAAAGAGGAACCTCCTCAACGACTCCGCCGGCAAGGCGGCAGTAGAAGGCGTACTCGCTGTAAGTCGGGTGCTCAACGAGTATGTGGTCGCCCGGCTCCACGAAGGCGTCGGCGAAGGACTTTATCAGCTCGGTCGAGCCGCAACCCACGGCGATCAGGTCCTCAGCCACGCCTACGAAGAGGGAAAGCTCGGACTTGAGGAGAGAGCACGAGTCGTCGGGGTAGCAGGAGACCTTGTCTAGCCCGCTTAGGGCGGCGGCCACGACCTCCCTCGGCGGCCCCAGCGGGTTAAGGCTACAGCTGAAGTCCAGTACCCCGTCACATCCCCGAACATCGCCCCCGTGACGCGGCCTCTCCAGGCCAATAAGCCACCTCTTAGCATACTTCACCTACTACCACCGCTGCTAACTGTCGCCACCGGAGTCACGATTAACCCAACTTCTGGAAGTTTCTGGATGAAGGCCTTTACGCCGTAGACGTCCTCTATTAGTTCCTCGCATAAAACCTCTTCAGGCCTGCCGCACGCCACCACTTTCCCCTTCTTGAGGACGACGAGCTTGTCGCAGTACCTTGCCGCCAAGCTGAGCTGGTGCATAGCCGCTATAACGGTCACGCCGCCGTCAGCCAAGCTCCTCAGGGTCTCCATTATCTCGAGCTGGTATCTTATGTCCAGGTACGCCACGGGCTCGTCCACCAGTAGCACCTTAGCCTCTTGGGCGAGCGCTTTGGCCAGCATGACACGCCGCTTTTCCCCACTGCTCAGCTCCCCAAGCCTCCTCTTCGCGAACACTAAGACCTTCATGCGCTCCATGGCCCTCATAGTTGCCTCCTCGTCCAGCTCGTCCTCCCACCAAACACCCTTAACGTGGGGGTGCCTTCCAAGCATCACGGCATCCACCACGGCAAGGTTGGCGTCCGCCGGAAACTCCGAGGGAACCGAGGCGCAAATCCTGGCAACATCCAGCGGCGGCATTTTCCCAATGTCGCGCCCATACAGGAAGATTGCTCCACCAAGCGGCTTAAGAAGCCTGCTCAGGCACTTCAGTAGCGTCGTCTTTCCGGAGCCGTTAGGGCCAACCAGCCCAACAAACTCCCCTCTCCGTTCTCTCGTT
>JAHAWR010000086.1 GCA_018383835.1 Candidatus Jordarchaeia archaeon
TCATGGGTTAAACATTCCCTTAAGGGACTCGAAGCTTCCAGAGCGGCTCAACACTCACTCCTCCGAAGCACACACCACATAAACAGGGATTGACTAGTAAGTAGGCACCACAATTCAAAGGAGAAACGTGGGGGTTAAATACTCTACGGGCTTCAGGAGCCGGCTTTGACCTCCAGAAGTGTTCATTCACACGCCCCTTGGTGGCGCGTGGTTGCCGGGTTTAACACTTAATAAGGAGAACGCTTTATGTTTTGTTTGGGTGTTATTTGTGAGCGTGGTTTACGTTAGGAGGGCGTGCGGGGGCGTTCAGAAGGACGTTGCCGCGTTACTCGAAAGTGCTGGTGTTTCAGCTTCTGGCAGGGTTGTTCTTAAGCCTAACCTGATAACTTGCGAGGCATCACCGACCACTACTCCAGTCGACATTGTTGAGGCCTTAGCTGAGTGGTTTATGGGGGGTGGGTGCGAGGTTATTGTGGCTGAGGGGTCAGGGTGGGGGGACACGTGGGAGGCGTACAAGGCTCTAGGCTACACCAAGCTCGCGGAGAGGGGGGTCAAATTAGTGGACTTGAACATGGATTCATACGAGGTCGTTGAGAACGAGTCAGCCATCGTCCTAAAGAAGTTTGAGTTTCCATTAACGCTTAAGGATGCCTATGTGGTCTCGGTTCCAGTTCTGAAGGAGCACTCCATAACAGGGGTCACGCTGTCGCTGAAGAACATGCTTGGAGTAGCCCTCGGAGAGAAGGGCAGAGTTGCGAGGAAGGGGCGCTTCCACAGGCTGGGGATCGACGAGAGCATAGTCGACGTGAACATGTACGTTAAACCTAAGCTCGCAGTCATAGATGGTAGAGTGGCTGGCGTCGGAGGCGAGCTGGGCTCGAAGCCGAGAAAACTAGGAGTTATCATAGCTTCAGAGGATCTCGTGGCGGCCGACGCCTACGCCTGCACGCTTCTAGGATACAACCCTCACTCCATCAGGCACCTCGTGCTGGCATGGGAGAGGGGGCTGGGAAGCGTTAACCTCAACGAGGTCGAAGTGGTTGAATTGTAACTCGCCGTAGCTGGCATGAGAGCGACGTCAACACCGGCGTCACGTGGGGGGTGCTGCAGTCTAAAGCAAGTCTCTGAAAGACATGTCTGGGCACAGTCATATCTACTACGACTTATGTTTATTTTTAATTTTATTTGCTTTGAAAATGTTGGGTAAAGGCTTACCGTTGCCGGATAGTTAACGTTTTGTGGTGCGTTCCCCCCATGGGCCACTTACACCCCCAACGACAAGCACCAACACCAACCTCAAGGCACCCATCAAACCAACCCACCACCCAAAACACAACACAAACACCAAGAAACCCATACACCACAAAAAAGTTAACTATTTAGGAGCCTCAGCTTTTAGTTTGAGGGTTTTCTTGAGCCTCACAATGAGGGTGTAGAGTTCACCTATCAGGTTCATGTCCTCCTCGGTCTTCTTGTCCTTCTCCCTTAGTAGGGCATTGTATACCTCTTCGAGCTCCCTGACGAGGCTCTGAATGTCTTCAGCAGACATGTTAGACTCGACAGGCTTAGATGGGTCTAAGACAGCCAAGTCCACACACCTCACACAATTAACATCACTTGAACAATTAAACTCCACAGTGCTTTTAAACTTTTACAATACACTTAGTGCCGGGTGCTCGACGTATTAGGGTGGCGTCCACTTAAACGGTGCGCCGGCGCCTTCTCTTCCGCCTCTCTTCTCCTTCGCTCTCTCAAGTATCTCCTTTACCTCACTTACGGCTCTGCTCAGCACGCCTTCAACCTCGGCTATGATGTCGGAGTACTCTTCGCCTAGTCTCATCAGTTCCTCAAGCAGCGAGTAAGCCTCCCCGATAAGCTGGCTTACAGTGGAGGAGGCGGTTTGGATCCATGGTGCAAGAAGCCAGAAGGGGGGTTGCCGCCCGCGGCACCATCTGCCCTCCACTTCCTTCAGTTCCTCCAGCATCTGTTTGCCCTTGTCGGTGAGCGTGTACCTCTTGGATCCGTTTCCAAGTACTTTCTGTACCTCTTTAATGTATCCGTTGTCCTGCAGCCAGGCGAGGAGAGGGTATACTGAGCCGGGGCTGGGCTTCCAGAGGCCGCCGCTCCTATTGTGGATCTCCTCCATTATCTCTGCCCCGGACATGGGCTTCTCCGAGAGGAGCATTAGAATGTATCTTTTAAGGTATCCCTTCGGCACTGTTGCGGTGTGCCTCATCCACCTCCTAAATTCGTGGCAGTGCATCTCACCACACCTACATCGCACTCGATATCGTTATCGATATTGAATTAGATAAATATAAACCTTTCCAACAAGGCAACCGAAACAATGAAGGGGTGCGCCTCCGCAACGCAACAAAAGCGGGAGAAGGATCTAGTCTATTAGAACCAAGCCCGTCAGCGTTACCGTGTCACGGGCGCCCCACTCGATGCCTAGACCAGCTTTCTCCAGAGTCCTCTGCACGTCTATTCCCATGGCCTCCATGCTTGGCCTAGCCTCGAGGGGGTGCTTGCACGGCGCACTCACGTCGCACTCGTCGCAGAGGGGGCAGGAGCCAGCGGCGAAGCCGACGGCGAACCTGTACCCCCTCCTAAAAGACTCCCTTTCAATGCCAGATATAACGTGGTTGAGCAGCTTCCAAGCCTGCCTTCCCTCCCTCCTCAGAACACTACTGAAATCCCCGTCCAAGAACAGCTCCTCCAGCTTCACGTCGCCTCGGATGCGGCTCTTAATGTCCTCTGTTAGGGGGACATCCAGCTGGACTATCAGCGCATGCCTGTACATTGCAAGGTACTTTCTGAACTCCTCGGCGGTCGGGGTGAAAGGAGGGCACATCCTGTTCCTGCCGTAGAAGGGACATGGAGGGTACCTGCACTTCAACTGGACGCGCTCGTCGACCACGATGACGCCTACGGGGACAGGTTTAGCCCTGCTCGCCCCAAGGGTGACCGCAAGCTTCGAAAGCTCCTCCAAGTCCTTCTCGACGCCACTCAAACTCCGCACCGCCATTAGAGGGCGGATCTAGCCGTAGCGTTCTAGGTGGCTTGGTAGGAGGGCGTTCGCCTCCACTATCTCCCTGTAAAGGCTGGCGCTCGGTCTCGGCTTCCTCTCCATTGTTTCGAAGTCGACTTCAACTAAGCCGAACTTCATCAGGTAGCCGAGGGTCCACTCGAAGTTGTCTATGAGAGACCAGTATATGTAGCCTTTGACGTCGGCGCCTCCAGATATTGCTTCATGCACCGCCTTCAGGTGTCTCACTATGTACCTGCACCTCTGCTCGTCGTTTCTCGTCGCTATTCCGTTCTCCGTCACCACCAGTGGTTTACCGTACTTTCTGAGTGAGAGGAGAACCTCTCTTAAGCCGCTGGGATAGACCTCCCACCCATAGTCTGAGAGCTCCGCTCCCTCCGGGGCTCCCGTGAAGGGGAGAGGGAAGACTTCACCCTGGGGAGTGCATAGGGTTCTGCTGTAGTAGTTTACCCCTATGAAGTCCCATGAGGATTTAAGGTAGTCGATTTCTTCTCCGTCCCCCAGCGGGGGCTGAAACATGCCTGTGTTGATCGCTTCGAGGAAGCAACCGTTGAAGAACCAGTCACACCTCCGCGCCTCCTCCACGTCCTCCTTCGATGATGGGTCACGCGGCTCGAAGAATGGTACCTGCTTTACGAGCGCCACTTGTGGCCTCGGGTAGCCGAGCTCCTTGCAAACTTCATGTATTACTACGTAGGCTCTACCGTGGGCGAGTGCAAGGCTCCTAGCGGCGGAGAGGCACTTCTCGAGGCTTCTCTCTCCTGGGGGGAACACGCCGAACAGGTAGCCCATTGTGGCGACAATCATGGGCTCGTTTATAGTGTTGTAGAAGGGTATGATGTCTCCTAGGTGCTCGACCACCTTTCTCACGAAGGACTCGAATACTTCGGGGCTTTTAGGGTTGAGCCAGCCCCCCTGCTCCTCGAACCAGACGGGGTTGGTAAAGTGGTGGAGGGTTATCATGGGCTTGATGCCGCGCCTCCTCAACGCGAATATGACGTCGCGGTAGTGCTCGACCTCCTTCATGTCCACCTTCCCCGGCTTTGGCTCTATTCTGCTCCACTCGATGGATGTCCTGAAAACGTTCAGCTTTAGAGAGGCGGCTATGTCGAAGTCCTCCTCATACCTGTTGTAGTGGTCGCAAGCCCTGCCGGAAACCGACCCATCTAGTATTTTTCCTTGGTGCTCCCACTGCCACCACTGGTTGTTCATGTTCTCCCCCTCAACCTGGTGGGCTGAGACAGCGCACCCCCAGAGAAACCCGTCGGGAAAAACTAGGCTGCTCCTCAACTCTTCTCACCCTACGCAGGGGGAAACATTAAAGAATTTAAAAGTTACCGAGCATTTTTGGGGGAAGGAGGACTATGCCGGAATTAGTTGTCGACTTTCACGTCCACCCATACTTTAATCACGGTGACGGCAAGAACTTCAACTGGAGAGACTACTGGTCGCTGGAGCTCACATACCGCTCCCTCAACTACTTGAGGTTGAGGCTTGGGGTGAAGAGGCTTTGCAGCTACTTTGAGGAGCGCATGAGGAGGAGAAGTATAAGAATGTGTGTCATGTCAACATTCTACACACACCTTAACGGCGTCGTGAAAGCCATGGTGGAGCTTCGACCAGACCTCTTCGTCGGCTTCTGTAATGTCGACCCTCACGATGGAGACGCTGGCAGGGTGCTCATACGGCTAGTTAAGGCTGAGGGGTTCAGGGGGCTGAAGCTCCACCCCCTCCACCAGAGGTTCCGACCGCAGGAGGCACCGGAAATATGGGAGGCAGCGTCGAAACTCGGGATCCCAGTACTCGTTCATGCTGGCAAAATATGGAGAGGGGACCCGGACTATGCTGACCCATCCCACTTCCACGAGGTTCTCGACACCCATCAGGGATTCACGCTCATCTTAGCCCACATGGGCGGAAACTACGTTGAAGACGCTGTGAGGCTTGCGAAGAGGTTCGATGACGTCTTCCTGGAGACCTCAGGCGCCTCGGCGAGAAGGATAATGTATGCCTTGGAGCTGCTCGGAGCTGAAAGGATAGTTTACGGGAGCGACTCACCTTTCATACCGATGGGCGACCCGGTGCAAGAGATAAGAAAGATCATGAACCTGCCGGTGGGCAGGCGCGAAAAGGAAATGATCCTGGGCGAAAACGCGGCAAGAATTCTTGGACTATAAGCCGCCGGATACTCCGGGAGAAGCTGGCCGCAAAACGGGATGAGTGTCCACTCGGCTAATGGCTGGGTGAGGTTCACATGATGTGAGGACTTCTCTTCTTTTTTGGTGTACTTTTAACTGTCTTCTCGCCTGCCGGTGTCTCTGCTAGAATCCTATTTCGAGCATTGTGAGAAGGACTTCGCTGGGGTGGAGCTCTAAGTCCTCTGCTTCGAGCTCAACTATCTTTTTCAGTCTTGCCTCTTCCCCGCCCACGATCTCCACTATTCCGGCGTCTGCGAGCTGCTGGCAGAGCTGAACCACCCTCCACCTTTCAAGTCCAAGGGATCTAGCCATCGTTGTGAAGGACAGGTGCTCCCCCCTCTTGTGGGCTTCGAAGAGCATATCGTATATTTCGGCTCTCTTCTCGTGCGAGAGGGCAAAGCCGAGCTTCGCAGCCTCCTCCGTCGACATTTCGTCCAGTGTTTTCACGGTTCCGTCGTCGATGTCGGTCAACTTAACTCTTAGCCTCTTGTTCAGGAGAAATATTACTCCGAGGTGGACTGCTTTAAGCACGTTTCCTAGGCTAGACTTCGAGAGGAACCTGAGCTGGTCATAGACGTACTTGGACGATTTTCCCGTCTTCTTCTTCATCCAGTTCGGGTTGACTACCTTCTTGTCGAATACCTCCCTCAATATCTCCACTCTAGTTGGGTGGGCTAAAGCTTTAAAGTAAGGTACAGCGTTCTTCATCGAGCCACTCAACTTAACCCTCCCCCCTGAGCGGTTCAACGGTTAACGGGCCAGGCTTCGAGAAAATGAATCCCGGCTGGAGGCAGTTCATTTCCCGGAGGGCGCTTGCAAGGTTGGAAGCAGTCTCCTCGTCTAGGGGGACGTCGAGTATCAGGAAGCGCTTCCTCCTCTTCCCGCTCCAAGCGCCGAGGAGCCCCGAGATCAGGGAGAGAAGTGATATGAATTCACCGTCGCTCAGCGTGTGAACCTTCTGAGAAACTCTCCTTCCAAGAACCAGCCTTTCCAAGACGCCAGCGTCAACATGGAAGTCCTTTATACCCAAGATTTCGCCGACTCTTGGCAGATCCTTGGAGAGAACATTAAAGAACCTCTTTTTGGCGTCGTCTTCTATGCGCTTAAAGAAGTCGGCTGCTAACTCGGCGAGCCTAGCAGACCTCTCCACCAACGCTATGCGGCTCTCCCGCTTCTCAATTTCCCTTGCCAAAGTTAAGAAGCGCTCCGCCTTGACCTCTAGCTCCCTGACCCGGCCCTCGAACGCCTCCTTTGAAGCCTTGAGCTGCCCAACCCTCCTCCTCAGCTCCGCTGCCTCCTTTCTGACTGC
>JAHAWR010000088.1:0-432 GCA_018383835.1 Candidatus Jordarchaeia archaeon
CATACCTTACAAGCCTCTCCCCCGCCCTGAAAGGGCTCCCGACAAGGAACCTTAAGAGCGGCGAGTTCGAGGGCGCGGAGGCCATATCCGGCGAGAGGCTGGCTGAGAACTTCCTTGGGAGGAGGGTCGCCTGCGCCCACTGCCCCGTCGCATGCATACACCTAGCAGCTCTAAGGGAGCCATACGAGGATGAACCATACTTCTACAAGACTACCTGGGTCTCGTACGACTACGAGCTAACGTACGCTTTGGGATCGATGCTCGGCATATCATACACGGTAGGCTTCCTCAAGCTCATCGACGCTGTGGAAAAATACGGCCTAGACGCCATGAGCACCGGCGTGTGCCTAGCATGGGCAACCGAGGCATACGAGAAGGGGCTAGTCTCGAAAGAAGAGCTGGCTGGTCTGGAGCCGAAGTGGGGAGACTACG
>JAHAWR010000088.1:438-2742 GCA_018383835.1 Candidatus Jordarchaeia archaeon
ACATCAGGATGACGAAAATGATTGTGGCTCAGCCCAACGAGTTCTACAAGCACCTCGCCATGGGAGTCGAAGCCGCAGCTACAAGGTATGGCGGGTTGGAGTTCGCTCTCGCCTTCGGAGGAAACGAGATGCCCGGATACCACACCGGGCCAGCTGCGCACGTGGGCTACCTCACGGGTGCCAGGCACAGCCACTTAGACTCAGCGGGGTACAGCCTAGACGAGAAAACGATCGGGGCCACGCCGAGCCCGGAGAAGATAGCTGACGAGTTATTCAGGGAGGAGGCGTGGCGCCAAGTGCTCTCGAGCCTAGTAGTCTGCTTCTTTGCCCGCAGAGTCTACAGCCCGGAGAACACCGCCAAGGCGCTGGCAGCCGCAGGCATTGAAAGGAGCGGGGAGGAGCTCCTCTCGCTAGGCGAGAAAATACTGGCGGAAAAGTACGACTTCAAGCTGAGGGAAGGCTTCAACCCCGAAAAACTGAAGATACCGAGGAGGATAACTGAAACTCCAACACCACACGGAAAAATAAGCGAGGAGACCGTGAAAAAAGCGGTGGGCATCTACGTCGAAAAGGTCAAGTCCATCAAGAAGTAGACTCACCCCCCTTCTACGTCACCTCAGCAAATGACTATCCAGCTCAAGTGGAAGCAAGGTGGAAGTGAAGGCCAAACATGTAACCAGCATACCATGACAAAGAAACGAGTAATTAACAATGGGAGCGCCCACGGGAGGGATCTTTCTCCTATTGCTGCTTCAGTTTGAGTTCTAGTAGTCTGTCGGCTAGAGAGGCTATGTAGTCCGCGTTTTCTAGCTTCCTCACCCACTCAGAGGGTATTTTCTCTTCTCCATGGTATGCCCCGCTTATTGCTCCAGCCATTGCCCCGATGGTGTCCGTGTCGCCTCCGAGGCTTATAGCGTAGAGCACTGTCTTCTCGAAGCTTTCGGCATTAGCCGCGAAGCAGTATATTGCCGTCGGAACAGACCTGAAGGCTTCTACACCGTTGCCCAGTGCTGAAACAACTTTCCTCCTATCAGCCCGCTCGTCGAGGAGAAGGGCGGCTTCCCTAAGCGCCTCCCTGTAAACTTCTTCCCGCGTGAAAGCCTCAAGCTCCTCCAAGAATTCCCGCGGGTTCAAGCTGGGGGGCTTCGACTTCACGGCGAGGGCGACAGCGTAAGCCTGAACCACCGCCCCCTCCACTCCAAGCGGGTGGGCGTGTGTTATGAGGCTCGATTGCTCAGTGATCTTCCTTAACGCTTCTGGTTCGTCAAAGTACAGCAGGCCGACTGGCGCGATCCTCATGGCTGCCCCGTTTCCGAAAGATCCCTCGCCGCCAAAGAGCCTCCTACTGGCCGCGTCCCACCGCTCCCCTCGCTCAATCAGCCTGAAGACTGTTGGCGGCCCCGGCCCATACCTCCTGACGGCCCTGTCAAGATCCGGGTCGTAGTTCCTCATGAAGGTTCTAGCCATGTGCTCCCCATCGAACCCTCCAACCTCAACCAGCGACTCGGCGACCCCGATCATCATCTCCGTGTCATCCGTGTAGCGTCCGTCAAACTCTGGCTGTTCCACCACTAGACGAAACACTCCCCCTTCAAGCGGCCTCCCTAAGGCATCACCCACCCCTGTACCAAGCATGGATCCCCTAAACTTCAGGCGAAGCGCAGCCACGTCCAACCCGGGAACACCCAGAAAGAATCCTCTCTGCAAGTTTATTTCTCTTTCCGAGGAGAAACAACTACCAGCTCTAGACAAGGAAGAACACCACTACCCGGATAGCTAGCGTCCCATAGGCTACTAAGCTAGAGCAGGCGGGATATGTTTTAGAGCTGTTCCTCGGGTTATCAACTACCAGGGGCTTCTACCCGGGACTCGGCAGCTCTTAACAACCTCCACACATTCTCGCCCTTGGGACTTTACGCCTCTCGCTTGGATGCCTGACAGCCTTAACCCTGCGCAATCCACCTCTGGACAGCCCTCCTTGAGGCCTGGAGCCCCTCACCGCCCCATCATTAGCAGCTTTCCAGTCATCTCCAGCACCCGTCACATAGGGTGACATGAAGCATTTAAGCTTCCTGAAACCCGCTAGCTACGGCTTCTTAGGATATTTTAGTTTAGGTGAAAGGAGGCAGCGTCGATGACTGCTGGTTAGGAGATGGTCTTGATGAGGCGTTGCAGCACTTTTCCTAGTTGAAGTTTGGTGGCATTGTTTGCCTTTATTTCAAGGGAAATTTGCCATGATAGGGGTTGTCTTTCTTTGGGTGAGTGGTCTGGATGCCACGGCTATTGTGACGGGTAAGTGGATGA
>JAHAWR010000088.1:2766-6516 GCA_018383835.1 Candidatus Jordarchaeia archaeon
AGGCTCTGGGCATTAAGGGGGGATGAAGGTTAAGTTTGTTAGGTCGGGCGAGGGTTTCCTCATGGTTCCCGTGAAGCGCTTCAGAGACTCTTTCGGTGATGAGGGGGAGGTGATGAACATGGCTGCAAGCGAAATAGCGGACGAGAGGAGAGAGGAGAGGACGCGGCGAGGCGGAACTATGAGGGGATTTACGTGTTTGACGCGGGCGCCTTCGCGCTCTTCCTTGGGATGCCCGTCAAGCCATTTTGACGAAGTGTTCAGGGAGGGACTGCCTAGGGGCCACCTGCACCCTTCTCTTACGCGAGTTCTGGTACAAAACATGTGAGAAGCTGGAAAGATGTTGCAGACTGCTTCTACGAGAGAATAGTTACTTCAGAAATCCAAGTGGCCGACAAGCCGGGAAATAAGGTGGCCACGGAACTTAAGTGCAAATATAGGAGGCAGTTTTCCTTTGTCGATTGCCACGCACTTTCACTTGCTGAGCTTTACTTGGGGGGTTACAACGGACAGCGCCTTCAAGCATTTAGAGGAAATTGAGGTGATTTACATTAAGCCACCTGGAAATGAGCTGGACGGAGGAGTAATAACACCTGAATCCACTAGTATTTTCCCGGGGAGAGGGTTCCGCGCGTCCTATGAAAAGTTCCTAGGGGGGCGAAGCTGGGTTTTCATTAGGAAAGCTGATTAGTGAAGATTCGGGCTGATACTGTGAGGGGGTTGTTCAGTTCTGTGAAGCCACTTGGGATGGCGACGCTTAAACAGCAGGGTTTGAGTCTTAGATGGACTTTTACACTATGCTTTTTTCCCAAACGTAGTCTTCTGTGACCGTTGTCTCTTTTCTTTCTAGGATTTTTCTGAGTGAGCTTGTTGCCCCGCTTTTTGAGAGTGGCTCGTTGTTTGAGCCGCACTGCCATGAGTGGGTGCAACGGGGGCAGCCGCTTTCGCTCTCGCAGCCGCATTTTTCGAGTATGGTCAGTGCCCTCCTGAAGGCTTCATCGAGGCGCCTGTAGAGGAGGAGGGAGATGCCGTTGCCTCCAGGGCAGGCGTCGTACGCGAATATTACGCCTGACGTTCCCATGGAGACGCCGCCTACTTCGCCGCTTCCTCCGCCTGTGAGCATGTTGCTGCTTTCCAGCACAACGTGTTCCACCGCGTGGAAGCTTCCAGTCAGGAACTCGTCAACGTCCTTTTTCGCCATTTTCCCTTCTGTGTCGGGCTGTGGCGCCTTGAAAACGAGGCCGAAGGTGTCGAAGGAGTATTCTATGGGGTCAGCCAGAGGTTCTATTCCCACAATTTCGTCACTCAGTATTTCTCTCACTATATACTGTTCGACAACTTGGGTTATGTTGAGCCTGCAGTACATGACCTCCACGCCGAACACGTTCCTTTTCTCGATGACCTCCAGTATATTGGGTTGCGAGTAGAATAGGGCCTGCGTCCTGTATGGGTAATCGTCGGAGAGCTGCTCGACCTCCGCGATCCCGACGCCGCCCTTAAACGTGAACGACTTCGACAGGTAGTTTCGCCCTCCATGCATGTAGACTGCGTTTGGGAACAGTTCCCTCGCCGCGAGCGGCATCTCCCTCTCCCCTATCCTCCTTTTTCCTTCATAGATCTCCACTATCTCTCCGATTCCCCTTATGTTGTACCTCGCGGTTTTCTTACGGGCTTCGGGGGTGGCGTAGAGTTGGCCGCTGCGCTCGGCGAGCATCCCCTCCCTCTTCAGCCTCTCTATCACAGGCTGGAACTCCTGGAACTCTCCGGGCTTCAACGGCCGGTCCATGGCTGCAAAGATTATCTGGTACTCCGCCACCACGGGGTTTCCGGGCTCCACGTAGGCTGGGTCGACGTCCGAGAAGTACGTTTCAGGGTGGCTCTTGTAGTATGTGCTCATGGGATCCTCGTCTCTTAGCGCGATCACGCAAAAACTCTCCTGCCCCTTCCTGCCCGCGCGTCCAACCCTCTGCAGGAAGCGGGTGTACCCTGTAACCATTGAGACCACGGCGTCCAGGTCGCCTATGTCTATGCCGAGTTCTAGGGTCGGCGTGGCAACGATACACCTTGCCCTCCCTAACTTGAACAGCTTCTCTACCTCCCGCCGGTGGTTCTCCGGCAGCCCTCCCCTGTGCATCAGCACGTTGAGGCCTCTACGCTTCGCTATCCTAAATATTGTCTCAGCGTCCTTGTGGGTGTTGGCGAAGACGAGGGTCTTCAGCCCCGCCCCGACGCACCTCGCCAAGACGTCGACCATCATTGTTCTGAAGGATCGGCCGGTTGGGTAGAGCATTACGAGGTGCACCCGCCCCCTCCTACCTTCCGCACACTTAACCACGTCCACTTCTCCCCCCACGAGGCGAGCCCAGAACTCTTCAGGGTTGCTTATCGTGGCGGATGCCCCGACAACTTGGAAGTCGCCGAAGAGCCTCCTCATCCTGCGGAGTATGAAGTGGACGTTCGCCCCGAAGGCACCCACGTATTGGTGGGCCTCATCGAGAACCACGAACTTTGCGGATGATATGAGGCGGGCGAACGCGTCCCTTCTCTTCAGGTGGTAATCTATCATGTCGAAGTTCGTTATCAGGACGTCCGGTGGGCTCCTGTAGATTCTCCTCCTTTCGTGCTGTGGGGTGTCCCCGTCGAGGACGGCGACCGTTATTCCGGCGTAGCCTCCAATGGCTTGGAGCTTCCCAAGCTGGTCCCTGTTGAGCGCCTTCGTCGGGTATATGAAGAGAGCCGAGACACCTTGACCCTGCGCCCTCAACCCGCCGAACCTCGCCCGGGACTGGACTACCATGTGGAATATTGGGAGGGCGAAAGCCTCAGTCTTCCCTGTCGCTGTGGGAGCCACAACCAGCACGTTCTTGCCGTCTAGAATCTTCCTGATAGCCTCCTCCTGGAACTTGTAGAGCCTTTCTATCCCCACCCTCCTGAGCGCCTGGACAAGCTGGGGCGCCAACCCGCTCTCCTCCACCCTAACACCCTTAGACGGCTCAGATGCGCCCCAGAGGGCATACTTCACAACGTAGTCCTGCCCCATGAGGACGTCTTTCACCACTGGGGGAACCTCGTCGAAGCTTAGCCCAGCCCTCCTCAGCTCCTCCTCGATGGCCCAAGCCGGCTTAACGAGCCCAAGCTCCTCAAGCCCCGCCTTCCCCAGTTCCTCGAGCTCATCCTTCTCGAACGCCTCCTGAAGCTCAATAAACGCCTTAACTCTGCTATCGGCGTCGCGCGACGTCGCGAAACGCAGCCCGCAAAGCGAACAAGAGACAAGGTACCCTCCATCATCCAGCTCGCCGAATAGCAGGTCGCCGCCACACCTAGGGCAAGGGTACAAGGCATCCACCAGAATGAAGAAAAAAGCAAGAGCTAAAAAACCCTTCCAGAGGAAAGTAGCCATCAGACCCTAAGGCGAGCCAACGAGTGCAACGCTGGCTTGGAACCTCCGGGTCAAACTTCGTATGCCTCACTTCTACTCCACTGTGAAACTTCCTAGGGCATCTTGAGAATTCAGCCATAGAGTTCCAGACTAAGTATGGGTAAGTGTTGATCCATACTTGGTCCTTGGGGTTCACAAGCCTCAAAGCCCCTCACGGGTTCACCGGAGCCTGCATCAGCCTCACCCCCCGTCAGGGCAAACCCACCCCACCCCCTCACAAACCCAACGAAGAGCTTCAGAGACGGAGAAAGACCCTCCACCTGAAGATATAAGTTTAAGCATGCATTTAGCTGCCTATCAATCTTTAACCCGCA
>JAHAWR010000089.1:0-3677 GCA_018383835.1 Candidatus Jordarchaeia archaeon
GCTTCTCCCTGACATTATGGGACGGGTGCACGAGACAGGTTATGTGGGTTCTGCCAGCACTCTTCTACTTTGTAAGCTGGCTTCGCTCCCTCAAAGGGTTCTCCTCCAGAAAGGAATACCTCCCATTAGCCGTGGCCGCCTTTTTCATCCTCGTCCTATCACTATATAAACCTGCTCCAGTCATAGTCCCAGGTGTCGAATCGTATCTTTTTATGCTCCCTACAGGAACCACCCCCACCACCCTAGTGGCTTCCCTCCTAGTTTTCTTCTGTGGCCTCATAGAGGTCAAACCCTCAATGGAAAGCCTAAGGGGGAAGTTTGCCACCGCGCTGACGTTCACCCCTACCCTTCTCCTCTCAGCTTCTGAGTCGCTGGTCGCCGAAAGAGCCGCCTCGATTCTAGGACAATACGACAACTTAATCCACTCGGCTTTCCCCCTACACTTCAACCTCTTTACCTGCCTCTCGCTCACCGCACTTCTAGGAGGAGCAGCCCTCTCCTCAAGTAAAAAAGTGGAGCAGGCAGCTTTTCTTTCCTGTATAGCTTTCACTCTTATTTACCCGGCGTTATACAGGTTGCTGATCCAGCCTCTCAGACCCGTAGCTGTGGAGCCAGCCCCCCTCGTGTGGCTCACCACGATTCTAGCCGTACTGGTGCTTCTCCGCCCCACCCTCCATCTCTCTAAGGTCTTTCCAGCATTAGTTTTCATCCTCCTTCTCTTCTCTCCAATTCAAGCTTCAGCATCTCCCCCCTTAGCCTCTCTAGACATTCCCATAGGCGTAGACGACAGAATAGACCCCGCCATACTAGAAATGAGCGGCACACCGGGACTAATACATATAATATTACGCTTCCCCTCCCTTCCAGACAACGTGTTAGAAAAGCTAAACGATACAGGCTACTTTGAAATATCCTACCACAATGGTAGGCCCGCGATCTACAGAGGATACGTAAACTTGGTCTACGGGGTGTTGGACGCCTCGACTGACGGCTGGAAGGACTTGGTTAGAAATCTGGTGAGAGAGTTCAACCTAGAATATGTCCTTCTTAATAGAAACCCGTCGGAGACGCCGGTCTTTAACCTTGACCCGGCAGTTTACTCGGTTGACGCTGACGTTCTTCATGCATTGAACATAACGGGGAGAGGAGTAACGGTCGCGGTCATAGACTCGGGAATCAACGACGCAGACCCAGAAATAGCAGGCAAAAGCGAGGGACGCATAATATACCAAGTAAACCTCATAACTGGAGAGGAGGGCGACCCGCTGCTGATCGGAGACCTAACGCCAACCGATGGAAAGTACCACGGGACGTTTGTTGCGAGAACAATAGCTGGAACGAAGGGGATAGCCCCCCACGCCAACTTAATAGACCTTAAAGTTCAGTTAGAGATGGGCGAAATGTACTACGACACAGCTCTGCGAATAGTCAGGGCAATAGAGTGGTGTATAAGAAACAAGGACCGGTTCAACATCTCAGTGATAAACTTAAGTATGGGAAACAGGGAGGGAACAGGCGGCATGATAGACGAAGCGGTAAACAAGGCGGTCTTAGCTGGAATAACTGTAGTTGCTGCAGCTGGAACATACCTTAACCCAGCTGAAAATCGCATTAACTCAATATCCACGCCCGGAACAGCGAGCCTCGCTGTTACCGTGGGAGCGACGCAGAGCTACAGTGAAGATGTTTGGGCTTACCTGCCAGCAAGCGCCATAGGACCCGGATGGACAACGCCCAAACCAGACCTAGTGGCGCCGGGACCATACACTAGCGGATCAACACCAATAGCCGCAGGAGTAGCCGTCCTTTTACATCAAGCCGCCGCCGAACTTAACATACCTCAAGGTATCAGAAGCATCACAGTAAAGCAAGCTTTAATACAGGGCGCAGCCTGCCACGACCTTGGACCATTGGGATTCGACCCCCTCCATGGACACGGCAAAGTCAGCGCTCTCTCATCATACCTAATACTAAAAAGGACTTTCTCATAGACGGAGCACCCCGCTTTCTGAGCAACGCCTTCCGATGGGCAAAGGATTTTGCTTTGCCCTAACCGAGCTCGCTATAAATGTCTCTAATAAAATGATCAGTTACTGAGCGAAATAAGATCCTTGCCTGAGATGACTGGGGGTTTGGGAGCTTTAGAATTAGTTCTTGCCGAGAGTAAGCTTAAAAGCGTCCTTCAAAATTCTGCTTATAGAGCACTTTTCATTCTTTCAGGCTGGCTTCTCGCCATCCTCTCCATGTTAAGTGTGAGCATTCGCGTTGAGTGTTTTTCCCCTCCAGTCTTGGTATCATCGGCTTTACCGTTCTCCCTGCCTCTTTTGGTTGCCTCAACAATCATACTCTCCCTCCCCATAGCGTTTGGAAACCGGTTTAACCTAGATTACGTGCTGTGTTCAGGAATGCAGTTAGCCACATCATACCTTGCGGCTCTCTCCAGCACAACGATACTGGCTCACCTCGGCGCCTCATCCTTCACTCTATACAATGAATACGCGCAACAGTTGTTTCTCGTTCTACCCGCCCTACTCTACTTTTCTTCTTGGCTTCGAGCTGCAAGGAAGACCTCTAACCTGAAAGAGTACATTCCTATTGCTTTGTCAGCTCTCCTTCTCCTAGCCATATATCTTTACAGCCCTCAACCATTGACGCTAATCGGACCCGAGTTGCAATTAACTCTAATGCCAAATATTGTTCCTCCATCTGTCGCTACCGGGTCAATTTTCACCCTCGCCCTGATATTCGTCGGCTTGCGTCCTCCTACGAGAACCTTGAGGGGGAAGCTGTCAGCCCTCCTGACATTAGTACCAGCATTCTCCATAGTTTTCTCGGGCTCAACTGCTGCCAAAATGACGGCGTCCATCATGGGTTACTACGACCACATCCTCCACTCTCTTTTCCCCCTTCACTTCAACTTGTTTACGTTTCTCTCATTTGTTTCATTCATGGGGAGCATAGCTGCTCTTTCCACCAGGAAGACGGAGCTGGCGGCATCGGCGTTCTGTGTTGTTTTCGCCACCTCATATCCTGCCCTGCACCGAATGATGACCGAGTGTCTTGTCCCCGTGGCCTCTGAGCCTGCCCCCCTCGTGTGGCTTCCAGTGGTGTTAACGTCCCCAATCCTTCTTCGCCCCCACTCGTTTTGTAAGAGCGCTTTCTTGGTGATAGCACTTAGCCTTCTAGTAATTCAACCTCTAGGAACGATCCAACATTTGAGGACGACAAATACCTTCACGTTGCCGGCTAAGGAAGCAGGGATCGACGATAAGATAGACCCCTCCATTATGGGTATGGAGCAACCGCCAGAATCACTACCGATGATACTGCGCTTCCCCCACCCAGTAAGCGGGAATGTGCTCTCTGAGTTAAACGCTCTCCCATACTTCAAGGTCTCAAGCCACAACGGAAACCTTGCCGTCTATAATAGCTCCTATGTTGGCTTCGTCTACGGAGTGATAAACACGTCACTCTGCGACTGGCGGGAGGCCTCTAGGTTCCTCGTGGAAAAATTTAATCTTGAGTACCTCCTTCTGGACAGGGGTATAAGCCCCTCTCAAATTCTCAGCCTCCACCCAATAGCCTACTCGGTTGACGCTGACGTTCTTCATGCATTGAACATAACGGGGAGAGGAGTAACGGTCGCGGTCATAGACTCGGGAATCAACGACGCAGAC
>JAHAWR010000089.1:3698-6481 GCA_018383835.1 Candidatus Jordarchaeia archaeon
GAAGGAGAGCTGACCCAGAAATAGCAGGCAAAAGCGAGGGACGCATAATATACCAAGTAAACCTCATAACGAGAACAGAAGGCGACCCGGCCCTAGTCGGCGACCTGACCCCTCCGGACACCAAGCTTCACGGGACGTTTGTTGCGAGAACAATAGCTGGCCGCTCCGGGATCGCTCCTCACGCCAACATCATAGACCTTAAGGTTCAGCTTGAGACGGGGGAAATGTCTCATGCAGACAGCCTACGCGTGGTCGAAGCTATAGAGTGGTGCATAAAAAATAAGGATCGGTTCAAAATTTCCATAATAAACCTAAGCATGGGCAACAGGGAAGGAACAGAGGGAATCGTGTGCAAGGCTGTAGAGCGGGCCAGTCTAGCGGGAATAATCGTTGTGGCAGCGGCTGGATCATACTCGAACCCGTCCGAGAGCAATGTAAACCCCATATTTACACCCGCGGTAAGCGGACAAGCAATAGCAGTCGGGGCGACGCAGAGCTACAGCGAAGATGTTTGGGCTTACCTGCCAGCAAGCGCCATAGGACCCGGATGGACTAGACTTAAGCCAGACCTAGTGGCGCCGGGACCCTACACTAGCGGATCAACACCCGTAGTTGCGGGGGTGGCCGCCCTCCTGTTCCAAGCCGCTGAAAAACTAAATATACCTCAAGGCATCAGGAGCCTTGCTGTGAGATGCACTGTATTGCAGGGGGCGATGCAAAACGACCTAGGAGCGCCAGGATTTGACCCCCTCTACGGATATGGAAAAGTCAATGCCCTTTCATCGTACCTTGCGTTAAGAAGCTTCGCCTCACTCATAGAGGCCATATAAACGGAAAAACTTTTCCTCAGGAATTCCCTGTATTTCTTGTTGCCGCCGTTCATGTATAGTCTTCCAAAGACGGGGTGCGCATCTTTTGGGCAGTGTGAATATTGTGGTTGGAGGAGGAAGGTTTGGGTGTAAAGCTGTAGAATACCTGCTACGCCGCTCCGAGCCCTTCATTGTGATCGACGAGGACAGAAACTGCCATGTGACAGAGCGTTTCCCCCTTTTGAGGATCGGTTTGGACGCTGTCGACGACATTGACCTCTCGAAAAACTACCTTATAGAGGGAGGAGTAGAGTCGGCTCTGATCGTCGTAGAGAAACTTAAACCCAAGCGTGTTTTTCCAACAGCCCCCATACATGTGGCAGCTTTACTGGTAAAGGAGAAGTATAACATGGGAGAGTGGAGGGAAGCGGTGGAATTTCTAACGTTGCGTCTCCCTCCATCCATTGTAGTCTCCGTGGGCAGAGCAACAGTCGTAACCTCATACAACAAAAACGCCATGTGCCAGCCGGCATGCGCAGCGCCAGATGTCTGCCCAGTCACAGGTTTCAGGAGACCTCATCCAATGTATGAGCTGCTAAAGATGGCTGCTCCTGAGGGGGTGATACTCCGGAGCTACCAGCTTGAGCCAGGATTGGGCGCCCTCGACGGCGGCGAGCTACTGAAGGCGCTGGAGATGCGTGGGCGTGGCCGCAAAGTGGTTATCGGAACAGCATGCGAATGTCATGGCGTGGTCACAGCGCTCAAGGGCTCCTCATCTTCTCCGTTTTAATAGAGGAATCACCTTTCACTTGGTTTTTCGATAGGTAAAATTAAAAAAGGATCTCTCACTTGGATTTCAGAGTAGTTTGTCTCCGGAGGGGTTTCATGGGCCTTCTATCGCTAACTCTACTTGCTATACCGGCATTAATCCTCTTCGGATTATATAGGAAATTCGGGAACCCGCTTAACCCTAAGAATGTGGACTGGAGAGTAACAGCACTTCTTGTCGCCGTCATCGTGGGCATACTGCTGCTCGCAGCTTTCGGCCACCCTATAAACCAGCCCGAGTGGCTCACTAACCTACTAGAAGCCTACAGCTTACTTAGTAGGCTCTAGCGCCTTCGAAGGGGATCCCCCCCACTTTTGGCTTTGCAGCAGTCCTCCTTTCCTCTCTGTGACTTTAGGGCGTGGACGTGACAGGCACTTTCTTCTTTTCCCCTAGGAAGCTGTAAAGTTTTTGTAAACCGTTAGGTGTCCTTAAGGGGGGACTTGCCTTGACCGAGTTGAGACGCGACTACTTGGCTGAGAGATGGGTGATTGTCGCCAAGGAAAGAGGTATGCGCCCATCAGATTTCAAGAGTAAGGGAGGGCTGCACCCCTCAAGTGGTGTGTGCCCTTTCTGCCCTGGGAATGAACACATGACGCCTCCTGCTACACTACTTTACTTGGAAAGAGGTGGTAGGCTGATCGTTGAGGCTGACCGTGATAGTGAAAGATTGAAGGATTGGCTCGTCCGCGTGGCTCCAAACCTCTACCCTGCTCTAAGACCCGAAATGGATCCTGCTGGGCGTTGCGATGGGTTCCTAGTCTGCATTGGTGGTAAGGGTGTGCATGAAGTTATAATTGAAACCTCCAATCATAGCGCTCACATTCATAAGCTAGACGACCACCACTTAAACCTTGTCTTTAAAGCGTATGCTGAAAGGTTCATGGCTCTTGCATCCCTTCCATATGTGAGGTACGTGAGCCTATTCAGAAATTATGGTGAAGCTGCTGGTGCAAGCCGTAGTTAGCAGTTTCCGAGTAGGAAGGTTTAAATAGTTGTAAGTATAGATAAATTACTAATGAGTGAGAGACTCTACACGCTTAAAGAAGCCAAGAAGCTCCTTGAAGCCACCACATAGACAATCCAACAATGAAACAGACAAAAAATAAGATGCGTTAGAACTATTGGGGGGAGCTTGCCAACGATCC
>JAHAWR010000095.1:0-147 GCA_018383835.1 Candidatus Jordarchaeia archaeon
CTCAAGGAAAAGTGGAGGTTCACTCTTTACACTTCGCAGTGAAGGAGAACGTAAGGCAACTCAAAGCTTTGTCACAATTTGCCCCTAAAACATACAGAGTGACTGTTCAGCTAGACAGAGAAGTAACTCCCCAAGAACTGGTCTACT
>JAHAWR010000095.1:173-6246 GCA_018383835.1 Candidatus Jordarchaeia archaeon
ATAAGGCAAAAAACTCCAAGGAGAGTGGCCCATAGGAGGGCGATAAAAACAAGGCTCAAAAAGGTATACCAAGTTCAGGCCAAACAGATAGAGCCACGGACCATAGAACTGATAGTAACATGCCAAGGAGGACTCTACGTTAAGGAGCTTGTTACAGGTGATCGGAGGAGGACGCGGCCGAGCGTATCGGAAATTCTACAAACGAAAGCGGAGTGCGTAGAGCTCGACGTGATAGACGTAGGCACAACGATACCACAGGAAACAGTGCAGCAGCACGAAGGCTGACTTTCTAGAGCAAAAAATTTATCTAAACCTCTTCTAATCACACATTACTGAAGTGGGCCCGTAGCTCAGCTAGGTAGAGCGGCAGGCTCATAACCTGTTGGTCCAGGGTTCGAAAGCGTATAAATGCTACGCCGAAACTCCCTGCGGGCCCACTAATTTCCAAGATGTCCTAAAAATACTGCAATCCCCTAAAGCTTTTAAGCTCTTTTTTCATTTTATTCTGTGCTGGTGCCTCGGTGGTGTAGCCCGGCCAGGGGATACGCTGACAGCATAAGGGGCTTAGGGGAAACGTCCACTCCCCCCGCCTAATCGACCCCTTGACCCGGGTGGCTGCCATAATGGGCATGCTAGGGAGTTCAAATCCCGGCCGAGGCACCAATCACATTGATTCTGAAGCTAATACGGATAGAATGATGGTTTCAGACTGGCAAAAGTTAATTAAAAACTCGAAATGGATTTTCTCCCCAACTTAATTTATTTTTATGAGGGAATTGATGATGGCGCCGGGGGCAGGATTTTCGTGGCATCCATCTCGAACTTTCACTCCACCTTCAATGGGGAACTGCGACCACCGGGTTAACAGCCCGGCGCTATAGGTTAAGCAACTACCTGTGCTAAGCTACCCCGGCTCCCAGTAGAGATATCATAGTTTTTGTTCTTAAATGTTTCTGGAAGGGGGAGCTCTAGTGGCCTTTTCAAGCGTTGAGGTTTCTTAGGGTTTTTCGTTCTCTTTTGACTTTCCCCAGTTAAGACAGTAGTAGCAATCTCTATCGCTGGAAATACATATCATGAGTGATAGCCAGAAACTTGGAAGGAAAACTATAAAAAGAAAGAGTGAGCTTGGATCTTTGCTGATTCGGCTTGCTGGGGGTTCCTTTTTGTCTAGGAAAAAGCGGGGTGACGAGGCGCCTCTTCCTGCAACGAGTGCGGGTCTTATAAGGTTCTTTGAGGATGAGAGTGTCGGTGTGAAGGTTAGTCCTTTCGTTGTGGTTGCTGTCGCTGTTTCTATAGTGGTTGTTGTCGCCCTAGCGTTGTATTTGAGTAGTGGGGCAAACTGGTTGACCCAATTGTTGTCTCGTTAGAGTTGGTGCTTAATCCTCTTGCCGTAGTATTTCACGTGCTTTACCGGGTCTAAGTATGATATAAGATCCTGTTTTGAGTTTGCTTGCCTCTTCTTCCGATAGTTCTTCTATCTTAATTTTTTCTTGGTTTTGCGGTATTATCATTCCGTTTCCGAAAGGATCTTCGAGAATTATGGTGAAGTTCATGCGTCCTTCTATCGCCATTTGGATGCTCTGAATTGCTTGTTGGCATTTTTTGGCTTGTTGAGGTGTAGTAGACCAGTTCTTGAGTGTTTGTGCAGCATCTAGAAAGCGGTATAGGACGCCTTCCACGTTCGTTATGAATGGTTGAGCCGCTGGGCCGGGCTCTAGTAACGCGTTAAGCTCGGGAATTCTTATAGTACTTGTTGCGGATCTTATGACTTTGGACGTGAGGTCCTTGAGGTCTTTCACTTGAAGCGTGAACCTTACAGGTTTGCCAAACTTCATGTTTATCACGTCACTTAACTTTAGGTTGCACTTTTCACATTTAACGGTTACCAATAGTACTTCGTAGAAGAATGCTACGTCTACGTGTGCTTGCGTTATTTTCGCTTTTCCACCGCAGGATGGACAGATTGTTTCCGCTTCAGTAAAATCCCCCTCAAAGTGATTCGAAGCTTGAGAGAAGCTTTTCGGCTTCATCTTTCGGGTTCGCCTCCTTGAAAGAGTGAACTCTGAGTGTGATTTTTCCTGTTATGGCGTTAAAGGCTGCTTTGACCGTTAAAATTAGCTCTTTCCCTTCCATAGCATAAGCTTTCATTTTTAGTGGGGCAGCTTCGTCTCCCTCCTTCATCACAACTTCGTATGCTTCTCTCGCCGTCATACTCAAGAAGTTTTCAGCTTCTTTACCTGTGAAGACGGCCTTCGCGACGGCAGTTCCGTCATCAACCAATGCGTTAACCATGAGAGACAGCTTTGGCTCGACTTTTCCGCACATAACGCACAGTCCCTTATCATTTAGCCTTTTACTACAGGTGGGGCATACTTCATAAACTGCTTTCTTGCGCATGAGGCGCCTTATGGTTCCCCTGATCTCCGCGAAGTCACCGTCCTCCAATTGAGAGAGAAACTTACGTGGTGGAGTACTCTCTGAGGCGGTTTGATCAGGTTGTTCCTCTGGAGAGACAAGCTCAACCTTTGAGAAGCGGCCAACATGAACTTCTACTTCGCCTCCCGGCCCTGTCTTCGTGTATCCTCCTTTGATCCTTAATGTGTCCCCTATCTCTGCGTCAGCGATGTTTTCAGCTTGCTCACCCCATGCAACTACTCTGATGCTTCCTGTCTCGTCCATGATTATGAGGGACGCTACTGTGCCTATTGTCCCGTCACCTCTAGTAAACTCTTTGGAACTAAAGGTTTCGACAACTTTTCCCTCCACATCTACTGCTGGCATTCCCGGCTCTAAGGCACCCAGTCTCACTGTCCTTTTTTTGTCGGGCCCCTTACTTGGCATAAGGGTTACCCGTGCAAGCTTTCCCGCGTGGAGCTCCACGTCACCCTGAAGTCCTAGCTTTGTGTATCCCCCCTCTATTCGCAACATATCTCCTTCTCTAACGTCTTCTACGAGTTCCACTTTTTCGTCCCAGAAAACCACCCTCACGCTTCCTGTTTCATCAGACAGTATCACTGATTTTCTCTTCCCTTCTCTTGCCTCTCTACTAAAAATCGTTGTCGGATAAATTTTCTGTACGATTGCCTCTACGTCAATGTCCTGCATCTCAGGCATAAGATCGCCGAGCTTAATCAACCTTTTTTCAGTTGCCGGATATTCTTTCTCGTCGACGTCCTCGGGTTCAAGCTCTAGGCTTCCTCCTCTACCTAGATGAACCTCCAGCTCCCCTCTTAATCCCTCCCTGACGTATCCTTTAACAATACGCACCACCATACCTTCCTTTAATTCCCCCTTTTCCACAAGAACAGCGTGATCCATCCACAATACTACACGAATATCTCCTGTCGGATCACTTATGATCATGCTGGCAACCTTGCCTTGAACCCCCCTCCTCTCGAAGCTCCTTACAGGGTGAACTCGTTTCACTCGCCCCGTAATAGTAACGCTTTTCATTTCCGGCCTTAAATCTTTCACGTATATTCTAACTGGCTTGTATTCGTCTATCTCTGAAAGGTCTACTCCGAGATCTCTTGCCGCTAGGTGCAGGGCTCCTTCATCACTAATTAGACCTCCCATCTCCTTCTTTTTCTTCTCTATAAGGTGCTGTAACTCTTTCCTCGAAATACCTGCCTTCTCGATTACGAACTTTACTTTTTCCTCTAGGCTCAAATAAGGTTCCACCCGAATACTGTCTCACAAAACCATAATTCAAATACTCTTTTAAGGCTCACGAAGCATCTTCAAGGATGAGTGCTTCTGCGGTGGCATGAAAATGGACGAGGAAACACTTGAGAGGATAATAATTAAGGCAATCAAGCGGGCAGCCTCCACGGTGCCCCCCGATGTTAAATTCGCTTTGAGTCAAGCGTTGAGAAGAGAAACCAACGACATAGCTAGAATGCAGCTTGAAGCAGTGATTGAAAACATAAGGCTGGCAGAGGAGAAGAAGTTGCCGGTTTGCCAAGACACGGGCATACTCTATTTCTACGTACGTTTACCGCAACTCGCCGATGCCGAACTTATCAGGAAGACCATACTAAACGCCACAATTAAAGCCACGTACGAGATCCCTCTAAGACCTAATGCCGTCGACTCAGTTACCGGAGAGAATAGCGGGAACAACGTGGGAGTCAATGTGCCGTGGATCGAGTTTGAACCGAGCGGCGGCGATTGCGTCGAGATAACGGTTTTTCTTAAGGGTGGAGGAGCGGACAACGTGAGTGCGTTAGAATCCCTCCCGGCAGGGGAGGGATTAGGGGGGATTAAGAGGAGCGTCATAAAGGCTGTGATGAAGGCGGGAGGTGGGCCATGCCCTCCAGTAGTTTTGGGCGTTGGTGTAGGTGGTGGGGCGTACATAGCTATGAAGCTGGCTAAGAGGGCGCTCATGCGTCCGATCTCGGAAAGGAATAGTGACCCGAGGATAGCACAACTAGAGAACGAGATTCTCGAGGATGTTAACAGGACGGGGATAGGTCCTATGGGGCTTGGAGGGGAAACCACAGCAATAGGAGTAAATGTTGAGGTCGCGCACCGCCACCCGGCATCATACCCTTTGGTTGTTTTGTTTAACTGTTACGCTGTAAGGAGAGTTAAGGTCAAAGTTTTCCCTGATGGAAAGTGTCAATTTGAGTAAATAGTAGGAGGGGGGACGTTGAGTAGGGTTTTGAAGACGCCTTTAGTTGAGGAGGATGTCAGGTCGTTACACGTCGGAGACGTTGTATTTCTTTCAGGCGTGGTGGTTACAGCTAGAGATGCAGCCCATAGAAGAATGATAGAGCATATCCAGTCTGGAAAGCCTATCCCAGTAAATTTGAGGGGAGGCGTCATATATCATTGCGGACCTATAATTAGAAGGCTAGATGATGGAAGAATGGAGGTTATTTCTGCAGGACCTACTACGAGCTCTAGAATGGATATATTCGAGCCTTTCATAATTAGTCGTCTTGGGGCTAGAATGATCATCGGTAAAGGTGGCATGGGGGGCTCAACTATTGACGCCATGAAGCGTTACGGAGCAGTTTATGCAGCTTTTCCTGGTGGAGCCGGCGTTCTAGCAGCCTCAAAAATTAAAAGGGTCGTTGGGGTTGAGTGGATGGAGTTAGGGATGCCGGAGGCTTTATGGATTCTCGAGGTTGAATCCTTTGGTCCTTTAGTCATTGCAATAGATTCTAGTGGGAAATCACTTTACGCTAGAGGAAGTCGGTGATCCTTTTCGAGGCGGAGGACTTAACGAGTTCGGCGCATTTTTGAGGGGTGAGCGTTTTAAACTCTAACCCATGCTTTTCAAGTAGGAGGAGAGCTTTCTTGGATGCGGAGGGGGCTGCTAAGATGCCTCTTACGCCACGCCCACCACTGCGCTTTTTAACTTCCTCAACATATTTTGTAAGCTGAAGCGCATCATCGCCGGTAGCTGTCCTTCTCTTAAGCTCAATGACTACTATGTTTCCTTTTCTGTCCATGGCGTAGACGTCTATGAATCCTGGTTCAACGCCTTTCTCTTTCGTTATTGGTCTAAGTCCTTCTTCGATGAGCTCCGGGTTCGCTATCACCGCCTTCTGCATATCCTTCTCGCTTGCATACATCGCGAACTCTGCCTCGTCAACTAAGTCCATAACGAGAATGAAAATTATTCTTTCAAACTCAACTTCTAACGACTCTTTAGGCTTAATCCTGACGCTTCTGAGTATTAAGTTTCTTCCTCTTGTCGACGTCTGCAAGACGGAGCCAGGAGGCTGCCAGTTTACTGGCTGGGCATCCCATGACCTATGGACGAGAATGCTTCCGTCTCTCTTAATTAACACCAATCTCTCTCCCCAGCCCAAAGCCGAGCTTGCCCGCCCTTTATAATCAACTCTGCACAGTCCGACGAGTAACAGCAGAAATCCCCTTTTCACGGCATCGTCGACCACGCGAGCAGCCTCATCCGAAGAGGGATGAAGTAGCAGCTTGAATTTAGGCAAGGAGGGCGCCACCCTTTTATTTCGCTTAAGACCTTTTTATCATATGCCTAAGGATTTGAGAGGAAAAGCTCGGCTCTATGATAAAACAGCGTGGATGTATGATAAGCGTTACG
>JAHAWR010000090.1:0-5223 GCA_018383835.1 Candidatus Jordarchaeia archaeon
ATTCAGTAAACCTACATTCCTACAGGGAACAGTACGACCATAGCGTGCAGGTCGTAGAAGAACATGCTCCACGATGTTGTCGCGTGCTCGGCGACACTTGCCACGATGATCTCTTCCTTCCTATAAAAGGGGTTAATCACTGAGAGATACCGCCCACTAATATCAGCAATGACTGAGTTAATGCTGGAGGACAAAGCCAGCGAGAAGAAGGGACTTAAGGACGACATGGCTGCAATAACCGTTAAAAACGCAATTACTAACACTGCCACCATAATGGTGACATTCCGTCTGCTCCTAGCGAGAACGAGAAGCTTTGGCGCCTTGGCTTCAAGTGTTTCAGAGAGATGGGAAATGATGGGCTTGGCGCGAGGATAGGCTTCCCATATTATCAAGATAAGTAAAACTAAAATCGCTGGGACAGATTTTGCTGAAACCATGTAGTCGCTGCCAAGCTGCGGAACTCTCGTACCTATAAAGACCCCGATTAGGATAGTGATACTGTAGGTCATTAGTAGGTTTACTGAATACCTTCTTGTTAACAACAAAAGAATGATGGTTAAGGGGTAAACGTAGAGCAGATATATGGCGGCTCCCCAGCTTGCTATGAATCCTCCGAGGGCTAAGCCAGCCATAATAGCTGAGGGGATCGATGCTCTCTTGAGGGACCTTATGAAAAAGAGGAGAGATAGCAAGAAGAAGAATAAGCCGACACATTCGTTATCAACTAACCCTGCAATCGTCCGTTCTATTGCTCCCGGAGAGAATGACAGTAGAAACGAGGATATTAGGCCTGCTTTGTCATCTAACACTTCTCGTCCAAGGAAGAACATTACAATGCATGACGATGCCCCCATGAGGGCGGGGAGAAAGTAGCATACCATGTGTATGTCGACGTTGAGCCCTATGGCTTTTAGCAGAAAGAAGAGGGTTGCAGCCGTGAATGGGACGCCGGGAAGGTAGCTTCGGGACATGTCTAAGCCGTAGGGATACCACATCATCGGATTATACCATCCGAACCATGCAGCGTAACCGTAGATGGATATAAAGGCGGCGTTATAGTATTGTATCGTTGAGTCGTAGTCCGAGATATATGGCGGGTAAATAAAGAAGGGGTAAAGCCTCAGCAGGAAGGCTAAGAGTGTGATTAGTGAAAGGCTTAGAGCGAGAAAGAAGAGGCGCCGGTCAACTTTGACTTTAGCTACATAGAGGAACTCGCTAAGTAGAGAGGATAACCTTTTTCTCGCCAGCTACGCCGCCTCCTCTAACTTGACCTTAAAGATTTCTTCCTACATTCCCCCTTTAAAGTTATTCCTCTCTCTTAAGAAGGTAAGAGGAAGATTGTTGGGTGGAGCTATGCTGGTTAGGCTGGTGAGGGACAATAAGGTTTATAAAAAGAGGGAAGTGTAGTCCCCTTATATCTTAATGTGTACTAGAGCTTGAAGGGGATATTGGATGAGTAGAGAACGCGTGAGAGATACTTGGAGCGCGAAGAGGTGGTTTACGGTTCTCGCGCCGGCATACTTTGGAAATGTTGAGATAGGGTTGACCCCTGCTGACAGTTCAGAGAAAGTAATAGGCAGAGTGATAGAGACAACCCTCTACGACATTACTGGTGATTTCTCGTTGATCCACGTTAAACTCTACTTTAAGATAGCGAGTGTTTCAGGAGAGGTGGCGCAGACAGAGTTTTACGGGCACGAATTCACCAGAGACTACTTGAAGAGCCTTGTGAGGAGAGGCACCAGTAAGGTTGATGGAATATTTGACGTTATAACTAAAGATGGGAGGGCTTTACGTGTGTATCCAGTGGCCTTCACAGTTAATAGGGTTAAAACCAGCCAAGAGAAAATCATCAGAAAGATAATGAAAGAAGTCGTGGAGAAGAAAGCTGAACAGTTGAATTACGGTGACTTTGCCCAAGAAATTGTGCTTGGAAAGGTTGCCTCTGAAATATATAATTTAGCAAGGAAAATAGTTCCTTTAAGAAAGTGCGAAATCTGGAAGACGAAACCAATCAGGGTACGGGAAAGGACGGCAGAAGCCCTCCAAGTGGAGGGGGCGCAGACCGCGGCTTAACTGGCAGTTTACTTTCCGGCTTTCTTGATGGTGGAGGGTCCCTATTGAGTGCTGATAAAAGATGCGTTAAGTGTGGCGCCGCCCAAGTTGAGGTATTGCTTAAGCAGCCCACATCTTTGGGTGTAGAATACACTTACAAGTGCTTGGTTTGCCATCACACGTGGAAGGAAAGGAGGCGCTTCTAATCCTGTCCAACTAGTGTGGTGACGTCGCATGCAATTTTCATACTTGCGAGTATATCATCTAACGTCGACAGCAAAGTGCTGGTGCTGCCGTTATATTCGAGGAATATTATTAATTTGCAACCGGCGCTTTTCATTTCAAGCTTCATTCCCTTAGGTAGAGGTGTGTTGTCAGGTAATAGTGTTCTTAGCATAGCATCGGCCTCAGAGGGAGATGAAAATTCTACCTCGATAATTACTCTAGCCATCATGGTCAACTGCTTCTCCTATTTCGCTAAGTTCTATGTTTAAGTGCTCAATGAACTCATTTTCCTTGCCAGCGGGAATGTATGCTCCGGCAGCTAGGTCGTGCCCGCCCGCAACGAAGTTTAGCCCCATCTTGCTTACGACTCGCCTAATTAGTTCACCCAAGTTTACCTCTTTCTTAACTTCCGCTCCCAAGCGAGCGGAAACCTTAACCGCTGCCTCTTCCTCTGAGTATGCAAACCCGACGATCACCTTGCCTTTACATAGACTTGAGGATGAAAGTATCGACGTGACCGTCCCAACCATTTTGTCATTGATGTAGCGTCCTCCGTTAAACCAGCAGACGGAGCCTTTGACATTCATGTTGCCGTCTCCAAGCCAGTTCATGTACTCCGCCAGCTTCGCCCGGTACTCGCCGGCAACTTTAACGGCCTCCTCAAAGTACTTTCGATCCCCTACGCAGATCGCTAACCCCAAACCAGTTTTCCCAGTACGCCCACAAGCGTTAAGAAGGAAAGCGAATTCTCTAGCATCTCTCATAGGTGTTCCGAGTTGCTCCTTAACCAAAACGTAAACTGCTCCTACAATGCTCTGCGCTTCGCCTGCACTCATCCCGCCTACCCCAAGCATGTACTTTACAAGCTCCGATACAAGCGTTGACTTTTCCTGTTGTGAAAGCTCGGATATGGTTCTCCATCTATCTCCAGATTTCAATGGGATCTTAACTCTCTCGACGAGAAACTTTACACAAGCGGCATGATTTCCAGATAAACCAGGTATGAATGGATCCATTGTGTACTCGAGGGCAACTGGTATAGGTCGGGTCTCCCGCCCGAAAAAGATCAAATCCTTAACTTCTTCTAGAACACCTGACTTTACACCTTCTCGCACGATTTCAGCATTTAGGCCTATCAGGCTCCGCGCTTCACCTTTATCTTGACGATCGCCAAGCGCGCCGACAACAGCTAAGGCTGCTAGGTTCCGGTTCTCGTCGTCGATCTCCTTAGCCACCAAGTACGCCATCCCAGCGCCACTAGCTTCAGTATTTCCATCTAACCCGAATAAGTGGGGGTTAAGCTGCATGAAGCTTTCCTCACCTGCTTCTTCTGGGGGGTGATGGTCAATGATCACTGTGTTTTCCCTGAATGCCTCGTCTAGGAGGCTTAACTGGCCGCTACCTAGGTCCGTGAATATTAAAACTCTCTGACTTTTAGGAAGAAGCTCTAAAACGCGCTTACTGAGCTGGTGAACTATCCTGACGTGAAACCTAGCGCCAAGCCTCCTAAGCGCCTTCGACACTATGCCAGCTGCTGCCAACCCATCAGCATCGAGGTGAGAAACTATCTGGAAAATATGAGTGTTCACTCTTTCAAGCAGGAAGTCAGCAATACTTTGAGCACATCTAATGAGTTGAGGGGGGGGCAACGCTTCGGGATCCACCCTTTTCTTATTGCCTTACAAGTAGGGCTGCCTTCTCGGGGTCATACTTCCAGTCTGGCGGTAGGACACGACACTGCTTGTAGTACTTCACTAGTCTATAAATCTTTGACTCTATGAGCTGGAGCCCTCTTCTCGAGTGCAGGTCTTTCCTGTGCTCTTCTAGGTGACGCCTGATCCTCAAAGCCCGCCGGATCAAGTTTGTAAGGTCTTCAGGGAGAGGCGAGGCTAAGTTGTGTTCCTTCAGGATCTGCACAATTCTCTTGCCTACTATTGGCTTAACAAGCGGGACGCCATATTGGTCTCTCAGTATTATTCCGATCATTGATGGGGGATGCCCGCTCCTAGCCAGCTCCACTACCTTATCGACCACCCATTCAGGAGTTTTGTCAAACCATTCTGGCGGCCTCTTTACTGGGGGGCGCTTAGACAAAGATTTCCCTTTCTTTCTCGTATGCATTCTCGCCATAGCTGGATCCCTTCTCAAAAAGCGCATAGATGCTGAAGAGCAGATAAGGAGCCTGATGTTTAAATAATTTTCGAGGAGGTCAGCCACTCGGCAAGCTTTCTGAGAGCCTTCGCCCTATGTGACATCCTGTTCTTCTCTTCGACATCAAGCTCTGCGAAGCTTCTTCCATCCCCCTCTTCAGGTATGAAGACAGGATCAAAACCAAAGCCACGCTCACCTCTAGCCATGTAAGATATGAAGCCAGAAGTCCGACCCTCAAACACCAAGATCTCCTTGCCCTCCGTGAACGCTACAACAGAAATAAACTCAGCCCTTCTATTCTCAACTCCATCCATAAGTTTCAGTAAACCTTCGTTGCCTATTTTGTTGAAGACATAGGAGGAGTACGGTCCCGGGAATCCGTTAAGCGCATTTACGAAGAGGCCGGCGTCCTCAACAAAGAACGGGTATTCTGGATACTTCTCCAGCATCAGCCAAGCCAGACTGGTCTTAGCGATCTCCTCTAAGCTCTCCGACTGGACCTCGAGGCGCTTCACAGCCCACTGTTCAACGCTTAGCCCATATTTCGAAAGAACAATTTCAGCCTCATGAAACTTATGCTTGTTTCCAGTTGCAAAAAGAACGCGCTTTACCTTTCCCAATAGCGCCCCCTCCTCTCAATCTCCCACATTTTCTCTATAACCTCATCCGCTCCATCAAATGCCTTTCTATAACCTTCAAGGACCGCGTTGAACCCTTTTTCGAAAACGTCATAATGACTACTCTCCATCGCCCGCCTCATAAGATGCAGGTCGACCCCTAAATCTTCAATAT
>JAHAWR010000090.1:5288-5598 GCA_018383835.1 Candidatus Jordarchaeia archaeon
GACGTTGTAAGGTCTCCATGAACTATTCCTTCCCTATGAAGTTTCCCTATTAACATGCCCACTTTGCGTAATAGCTCAACTAGCTTCTCGCACGTTAATTTTCCTTCTTTTATAAGGTCATTTAGGGTTGCCCCGTCGACGTGATCCATAACTATAGATGTGGACTCCAAGTCGACGAGGTAAACGGTTGGAGTTGGGACGCCGGCCTTCTTGGCACTATGGAGCAAGCGTACTTCACGAGAAACCCTCTGCCTCCTTAAGCTGGCATCCAGTTCCTTAACTCTATATAGCTTAGGTCTACGCTCCTTGA
>JAHAWR010000090.1:5608-6459 GCA_018383835.1 Candidatus Jordarchaeia archaeon
CCTTCCCGGCAAAGAGCGTAAGAAAAGGTAAGCTTCAGCCCCTTTCTTAATAATCACGGCAACTCACCTTCAACCCACGGTACTTGAACCTCGTCGAGCCTCCACCTAGGTTTAACGTGGCTTTCCTCCACCTTTAAGATTCTCCCGCTAATGTACTCCAGTATCCCCGTCCAAGCGATCATGGCCCCGTTGTCTCCTGCCAGCTGCTGGGGCACCACATGAAAGGAGGCACCATGCTCCTCAGCTATCACCTTGATCATTTCCTGCAATCTATTGTTTCTGGCAACGCCCCCCGTTAGCAGAACACTGCTCTTACGCGTGTGCGCTAAAGCCCGTTCAGTGACCTCGGCTAGCATGGAAAAGCAAACCTCCTGAACACTATAACACAAATCTTCAACTCTGCAACTGCCAATCTTGCCTACTGCGGCAGTGTAAACACCCGAATAAGAGAGATCCATTCCCTTAACCACGTAAGGTAGCTGGACAAAGGTACTTCCCTTCCTCGCCAGCTCCTCTATTTTTGGTCCACCGGGGTGCTTTAAGCCCAGTGCCCTCGCAAGCATATCTAACATATTCCCGATGGCCAAGTCGAGCGTTTCCCCAAAAACCCGGTACTTGCCCTTCTCATAAGCTGCGACCAAAGTGTTTCCCCCCGACACATAAAGCGTTAGAGGATCATTCACATTCTCTGTGAAACGCCCTATCTCAATGTGAGCTAAGCAATGATTAACACCTACTAGGGGAACATTTAGCGCTAGGGCAAGTGCTCTGGCAGCCGCCGCTACAGTTCTCAGACAGGGACCTTTGGGGGCTCCGCTAACCCCGGCCCTTGAGAGAATGCGACCAAAAAT
>JAHAWR010000092.1 GCA_018383835.1 Candidatus Jordarchaeia archaeon
CGACCTTCTTCCACACTGGGATGCCAGCCTTAACTGCAGCGTACTTCAGGAGCATCCCTATTGTCATTACACCCTGACCGCCGACGCCAGCTATCAGAATATTGACCTTTCTCACGCTCTCGCCTCCTCCAGAATTGAGGTGTTCTTCCATATTTTCGTGTGTGTTATTGCGCACCCCTTGCAAAGCTGCTTGCAGACGGAGCAGTTGACGCACCTGCCAAGGTCTATCTTTGAAACCTTCTTTCCTTCGAACTCCCCAACCACTATTGCCGGGCAGCCGAAAGCCTTCAAGCACTCCTCGCAGAATATGCAGATGTGCTCAGCCACCTCGTAGAACTCCTCGATCCCCCTCCTCTTCTTCTCCGCTTCAATCTCCCGCATCCTTCTCTTCGCTTGAAGCACGCACTCCTGCCTCGAAACAACAACCCTGACCCCCCTCCGCTTGAAGGCCTCGTCGAATACCGATATCGCATGCTTCAAGTTGAATGGGTCGACCACCCTCACGTAATCCACACCCAGCGCCCTGCAGACTTCAGCTATGTCCACCGCCTTAGCCTTTCCTGCAGCCGAAAGCCCTGTTCCTGGGTGAGGCTGATGCCCCGTCATGGCGGTCCACCCATTATCCATCACAACTATGAGTATGTCTGCGTTGTTCCACACCGCGTTAAGCACGGCCGGCATCCCAGTGTGGAAGAAGGTCGAGTCCCCGATGAAGGCCACGGCCTTCTGCTTCTTGCTCTTGAAGCTTATCCCGGAGGCTATGCTTACCCCAGCCGACATGCAAACCATGAAGTCGCTCATGTTGAATGGCGGGAGGGAAGCGTTTGCGTAGCAGCCTATGTCTCCCCCCCAAACGATGTCGTAGCCCTTACCCTCAACCGCCTTCTTTATGGCGTACAAGGTTGCCCTATGGGAGCAGCCTGGGCAGAAGCCGGGTGTCCTCATGAGCAGAAGGCTGCTGAACCCGAGGGTTTTCAACGCAAGCTCCTGCGGGTTAATGGGTGGATCGAGGCCGAAAACCTTACTGTAAGCCACGAGCGCGTCGTCGACGCTCAGCTCGCCTGCAGGCGAGAAAATCTCCTTCCCAACTATCTTGACGCTTAAATCTTCATCGTACGCGATCTTCTTTAGCTCGTCCTCCAAGAAGCCTTCAAGCTCCTCCATGACGACGATCTTGTCGAGGTTCTCGGCGAACTCTGCCACAAGCTTCTTAGACAGCGGGTAAACCAATCCAAGCTTGAGTATGGGCACGTCGTAGAGCTTCAGCATGTCCAGCGCTTCCAGAGTGTAGTTGTAGGAGACGCCCGACGTCACTATCCCAATCCTCCTGCCCCCCTCGAGAATCCTGTTCAGCGGTGTCCTGTAGGCGTAGTCCTCCGCCAGCCGAGCCATGTTCCTGAGAAGCTTCTGCTTGTTCGAAACCGCTATCACCAGAGCGCTAAAGTACTTGCCCCAGTTCTTAACAAAGTACCCTTCCTCCTTCGGGGGCTTAAGCTCCCCAAGGACGACCGGGCCCAGAGAGTGGCTCGTCCTAGCAGTCATGTTCAGCATAACTGGCACGTCAAACTCTTCAGAGATGCTGAAGGCTGTGAGGGTGAAGTCCTTGCACTCCTGTGGGTTTGAAGGCTCAACCACGGGCATGTGGGCGTGCAGCCCGTAGTACCTGTTATCTTGCTCGTTCGTGCTCGAAATGCAGCTTGGGTCTCCGCCGTTAACTATTACCAGCCCACCTCCGGGGCCAACACCACAGTAGCACAGCGTGAACAGCGGATCTGAGGCAACGTTCATTCCAACCATCTTCATGGCGCAGAGCGCGCGGACGCCGCTCCAGCTAGCACCCACAGCAGTCTCCAAAGCCACATACTCGTTGGTGGAATACTGGGAGACTAGCCCCGGAAACTCCTTGGCAACCTCCACAAGCGTGTCCAAGACCTCAGAGGCGGGGGTACCCGGGTAGCCGGAGGCAAAGCCCACACCAGCCTCAAGAGCGCCCCTCGCAACAGCCTCGTTCCCCAGAAGCAGAACCCGCTTCCCCGGCGCGTTCAAAGCAACATCACTAACCAATACGAAGCCTCCCCTACCAACTTACAAGAAAACAATAACCCTAACTTCATTTAAATTTATTTTAATCTGGCTCTTTCTATTTGGATAAGCAGAGACCTCAACTCTTCTCCTAGCTTCATTGCCAGCTCGTCTCTTCCCCATCCCTCCACGAAGCTTGACGCCAGGCTCCTAACGTCATCTTTTCTAGGATACCTTTCTAGGAAGTGCAGCCATAGTGCTTTAGCCACAGGGACAAAGCTCTCGGCGGAGAGCATTGCCCTCAGCTCCTCAGGAGTTCTGAACCCGCTCCTCTCCCCGTCCACCTCATCGCTGAACATTGGCGCTCCCTCAAGCAACGCCAGGAAAACGTAGTTTACCTCGTTATCCTCCCCATCGTAGATCGGACCCGTAAAGAATGACAGCTTGCCACGAACACCAACCTCTTCGAGCAGCTCTCGCTCGGCAGCCCTGAACAGCCCGTCAGCACCCGTCGCCTCGTCGGGAGAAATATGTCCGGAGGCCGTGTCCGTGTACTTGCCAGGGTTACTCCTCTTAAACTTAGACCTCCTCTGAACCAAAAGCAACCCCTCCCTACTAAAACCGAGAACCCTAACCACGATGTGAGAAACATTAAGCCTGTGAGCCTCTCCCCTACTCAAAGGGTAAACCACCACCTTTCCCCCCTCCAGCCTGACACACGCTATAACCTCATCTTCCTCATCCATTAACACCACCAAGCAACACCTTCTCCTCCCAACCACACACCACACAAAAACATAAACCCTTCCTTTCGAGAAAGAACATGGTCAGAGCATAAGCCACAATATTAACAGGGAAAACTTGTGCAATATTCCCGAATTTTTCAAAGGAGTAGGATGATGAGGGCGTCGAGGAGAACACTTGCAGCCACAATAACAGCGATGACAGCACTCACAGTAGCAGCAGCAAAAATGGCAACACAGACACCAATAACACCACAAATACAATAACAGGCAACATGAAAGCAAGGGGGAAACCTTAATGTTCCGTTCCTTCAAGGTTAGTTGGCGGAAATCGTTTGGAGGGCTCTTTTTGCTGTTGATATCTACAGCTAAGCACTGCTTGGAGGAGTTGCTTGAGGTGAGGGGACACGTGGACGGCTACGAGCTGGGAATAGGCTTAATGGAGCATAACAGGAGGCTTTGCGGCGTCTTGCGGGGTTCAATTCGAACCATTCATAACCTCCCCGCCTTGATGCCGGGGGAGGACGGGTTCATGATGGAGCCAGCAGTAAGCCCTGAGCCCGCAGCTGAAATGGTTGCCAAGATGGTTAAACGTGTGGAGGGCATGTTGGAGTCTTGGGAGGTTTACGGTGTTCACGCGGGTTTAAGAGGACAAATAAAGGGGCCGACAGACTTCACCGTTAAAGGTGAGCTGCTCCCGTTTGAGAAGTGTTTGGAGAATATTAGGGTCTTTTGCGATATTGTGCGGAGTGTGGTTCCGCCCGGGAGGCTCGCCATCGAAAACATTTATGGGGCGGACAATCGGTCGCCGGCGGTGGGCGCCGATGAAGGTGAACTTCGCCTCCTGTCGAGGGCCGCGCCGCTCCTCCTAGACCTCGGCCACTTGGCGGTCAACTGCACCTACAGGGAGACTACGCTCGAAAGCTTAAACTTTAAGGGTTTACGTGTCGCCGAGCTCCACGTGAGCTTCCTCCACCCAAAAATAAAGGACTTCGCGCGGAAAAACCTGGCGGCGGCACCGATGTTCTGGGACCACCACCCATACACGAGCACTCCGGTGAACAGGCAGATCCTAAGTGTAGCGTCGAAGCTCGCAGACGAGGTAAAGTTCATAGTGTTGGAGGTGAGCGGGACACCAAGGGAGGTGGAGTGCACTCTGAAGAAACTGTCCTTCGCTAGGAGTCAGTAGCCCGAACAAAGCATATTAAGCTTCTAGTTCAAAGTTTACTTTGGCCCGCCACAGAGTGCACGGGGAGCAAGGTGGCCAAGCAATGATCCATGGTGTCCTCCATGGCAGGCCACACCAACCCAACGAGCCCAAGCCGAAGCTACTCTCCTCTGCGGCAAGTGCAACGATAGAAAAGTAAATAAGTGAGGAAAGTTCTATTCTGGTTTAACAGTTGAGGGAGGAGAGCGTTACTTGAAAGCTGGAATAATACTTTCTGGTTTGGTCATGATAATCGTTGCAGTAGTCCTGTTCTTCATGGCGTACTCCCAGCAGCACCTGATCTACAACGTAACCACAATGATCGACCTCGGCATACTACCTTCAACAATTACATTTCCAACACTTTACGGGACTGTTACAATGGACACGGTGATATGGGCGATAAAGGCAGGGTACGGTGGCTTCTTCCTTAACAATATAGTTCCAACTGGCACCACGATCTACGTTTACTACTCAGACGTCATAGTGGCGGCGTGCCTTGTAATAGGTCTCTTAGGCTTGTACGCGATAGCTAAGGGCGTCCAGACATAAACTTCATTCCTCCTTTTTTATTTGTAAGTTTGGTTTCTGACGCTTGTCGATGTCACGTATTTAGAAAGCCTTTAAAGGATCAACGCTGTCGATTCCTTACTTGTCTAATGTTTGAAGAGGTGTTCCCGCTTGAGAGTTAACGAGGAGCTTTGCGGCGTTTGCTCGGGGTGCGCCTGTGTGTGCCCTAGAGGAGCAATAAGTGTTTCTGAAAGATTTGTGGTTGTCGACCATAAGCTGTGCAATAACTGCGGTGTCTGTGCAAGCGTATGCCCTGTGGGGGCTATAACGGTTGGGGATGAGTAGCTGGAGGGGTGAGCGTGAAGTACGACTTAGTTATTGTTGGCGCCGGTCCAGGTGGCACGTCGACGGCGATCTCCGCCCTGAAGGCTGGCGGCAGCGTCATAATACTCGACAGGAAAACCAACGTGGGAGTGCCTGTCCAGTGCGGTGAAGCCGTCGGAAAAACCGGTCCGAGCCTCGCCGAAATTGATGTTCCGAAGAGGGCCATCTTGAACCCGATAAGGGGGTTCAAGATTTTCAGTCCAAACCTGACGCCTGTGGTCTACGCTAAGAGCGAGGCTGAAGGGTACATTGTGGACAGGCGTATATTCGACAAGGAGCTGTTTGCACGCGCATGCGAGCTTGGAGCTGACGCTATGGTCGGAGCGAACGTCGTCGACCTGATCTACGAGGACGGAAAGGTTTCAGGTGTCGTCGCACGCTACTTCGGGGAGAAGGTTGAGGTTCGGGGAGAAGTCGTCGTTGGAGCGGACGGGGTTAACAGCACGGTCGCCCGCATATCCGGCCTGAGGAAATTCATCAAGCCCCGCGACTTGGATACGAGCGCCCAGTTCGAGATGGTTGGAGTCAACATAGAGGACGCGAGCCTCATGGAGTTCTACTTGGGACGGAAGGTTGCCCCAAGGGGTTATGTGTGGGTTTTCCCAAAGGGGGAGAATAGGGCTAACGTCGGCATAGGGATCGGCGCCGGCATGGGCGAGAAGACCGCCTACGCCTACCTCATGGACTTCATAAAGAACAACCCGCGGGGAAAAGAGGTATGCAGGGGCGCGAAGCCTATCGAGTTCAGGGTGGGAGCCATACCGCTGGGGGGGCCTAACGCTAAGAACGTAGCTGACGGACTAATGCTTGTCGGCGACGCTGCAGGCCAAGTTCACCCGATAACGGGGGGAGGCATAGGTTACGCCATGGTCTGCGGCAGCATAGCTGGAAGGGTTGCTGTGGAATGCATAGAGGGTGGGGACGTGAGCGAGAGGGCTCTCTCGAAGTATGAGTCCCTCTGGAGGGAGAAGTACGGGCACGAGTTCAGCCAGATGCTAGCCCTCAGAAGCCTCCTTGAAGAAACAGAAGACGATGTCCTAGACGACTTGGCGAAAATATTGACGGGCGAGAACGTCGTGGAGCTGACTGCGGGGAAGAAGATAGGGGTTGTTCTCAGGGCTGCGGCGAAGGGGAACGTTAAGCTTCTCAGGATGCTTAACGAGCTGAGGAAGCTCCAGCTGATACAGTAGGAGGCCGAAGGGTTCCAGACTAAGTATGGGTAAGTGTTGATCCATACTTGGTCCTTGGGGTTCACAAGCCTCAAAGCCCCTCACGAGCTCATTGGAGCCTGCATCAGCCTCACCCCCCGTCAGGGCAAACCCACCCCACCTCCCCACAAGCCCAACGAAGAGCTTCAGAGACGGGGAAAGACCCTCCACCTGAAGATATAAGTTTAAGCACGCGTTAAACTGCCTATCAATCTTTAACCCGCAACCCTTACACTCGTAGAGTGCTCCCTTCGGGGCATTAACCATCCCACT
>JAHAWR010000093.1 GCA_018383835.1 Candidatus Jordarchaeia archaeon
TCATATCCTCTCTCCTTCAATACCGAGACGAACCTCGAGTATCCTCCAAAAAGCTCGTCAGCCCCTGTGCCATTCATCACGAAACTACACCTGTCCTTGAGGGCGGCGTCAAGCACAAAGAGGAGAGGTATTGAGAGTTCCACGTTTAAAACGTCCCCTCCTACAATCTTAACCATTACTGGGAGCACATCTTCCAACTCCTCCTCGGATATGTATCTCACCTTCACCTCTAAGCCGATCTCCCTAGCAGTTGACGTAGCGTTCTCCACATCCTTACTTCCATTAACACCTGAACAATACAGCCTGCACCTAACCCCGAGCTCACTTAGAATAGACGCTATCAGAGTACTGTCGAGTCCCCCAGAAAAAAGAACCCCTACATTCCCTCTGCTTCTCTTAAGAACAGCATCCTTAAATATTGGGGAAAGTTCCTCCACAACTCTCTCCAAACGTAGACTCTTATCGTAACTCTCCGGTACACGGCGCCAAACGTTAACGCCCCTTATCTCTCCTCCAGAAGCCTTTATGGTGGCCCCCGGAGGAGCCACCCTAGCCTCAAGCCCTACCTTCTCGACAACACTTCTTCTATTTGAAAAGGCTACAACCCCGCTTCCTGAACCATAATATAGTGTCCTGCAACCAAGCTCATCCCTAATTGCCATGATACAATCACTTCTGAGTAGTAGCGCTGCAACCTCCGCTTCAGATCTCCTCATGAAATCTCCAACCTTGTCCCTTCTCGCCGCTTCAAGAAGCCCCTCAGCAAACTCTTTCAGCCTCTTAGTACCATATGCCTCCCCAACCCCCACAACCACTTCGCCTCCCTCGTCGAAGTAAAAACAGTTACCCCTTCTAATAGTGACCCCAACACATTTTTTCTCTCCCCTCAAGGGGGCATCTTCCTTCCCTTTGATAAGGATGCTTTCCTCCCCAGAGGAGGCGAAAAACGGGCAGCCTCTTTCATCCAAAAGCAAGTCAGCAATTAACCTAAAGACTGGAATTCTCTTCTCTGAGCAGACACCGAAGATCACGTCCAAACTGTCCACCTACTTTAAAACTCAATTGCTCCTTTCTATCCCAAGAAATTTATAACGCCGCTTAAATTTTGTTTGCATGTTTCTACGGGGCGTGCCTCTGGTGGGCGATCTCATAGTAGAGGAGCTAAAAAAGGGGTGCGGGTTATATCGGCCGAACTACAAGCAGAACATATTCTCAGTTATTCCAACCGCGATGAGTCTTCTAGGAGTTGAACCTGGCCGGCCTACTCTACTTTCAAACAGGATGGTTAAGAGGTGCCTCGAAGAAGCTTACTGTTTTGACGTTGACAAGGTAGTATGCATTGTGGCTGACTCCGTTGACGTAAGGCAACTTCCTTTGTTTGAAAAACTTTATGAAGCCTGGTGCTTGCTTGGGGAACCCGTTCTCTCGTCAGTTTTCCCGACAGTGACTTCTTCGGCAATAGTGTCAATCCACTCCGGGTTGCCACCAGAGAGGCACGGCATCGTAGGACATAAGGTGTGGTTCCAGCAGCTTGGAACGGTTGTGGACACGCTTAAAATGGCGTCCATCAGGGCTCCCTCCATGGACAGACTCGTAAAGAGCGGGGTAGACGTCCGCGTCTTATTACTGGAAAACTGCTTATACCGCATGATTGAAGGCACCGGTGTGGCTCATGTCGAAATAATGCCGTCAAGCATAGCTAGGACTGGTTTGTCCCATATTCTCGGCGCCGAGGACGTCACAGTAGAGTTCGAGAACCTGGTAGACGCTTTCTCAACGCTTCGCTCAGTTCTGGACAAATATGTTGGAAGGAAAACTTTGATAAACGTTTACTTCGACCTGACAGATGCCATAAGCCACAAGTATGGTCCTCTTAGCGAAGAGTACCGGCTTACCGCCCATCATGTAGAGGAAGTTTTCCTCCACTTCCTAAAACACTCGGGCAATGACGACAAGGTGGCCTTCATGTTTTTCAGCGACCATGGACAGGAAGAAGTATCTGAAGAAAAAACAGTTAAGGTATCAGAAGACGAAGCAGAGGTCGTCCTCCAGTACCTTAGAAGCCCGCCGGGGAGGTCTGGCCGAGTTATCCACTTTTACGTTAAAGATGGAAAGGAGGACGACGTGAGAAGGTGGGTTGAGGAAAAAGTTGGGGAAAATGGCCTTCTCATGTCTTTCGATGACGTTTGCAAATTCTTCAGCCTTAAACCGAAAGGGAAACTCAGGGGGGAGGTCAGGTCTAGAATGGGCGACTTCGTACTAGTCATGAATGCGGGAGCAGAGCTAAAGTTTCAAAGAAAAGAAGAGAAAGAGAAGTTAATCGAAGAGAAGTGGAGGGGATCCCATGGGTCAATGATCCTCAACGAGTTGCTGGTTCCATTGGTGGCGGCGAGGGCAGACATCCTAAAAGGGTTGCTGGGGCTGGGCAAATGAGAAAAGTTTTTTCTGTAGTCATACCCACCTACAATGAGGAGAAGTATCTTCCATCCTGCCTGAAATCCGTCCTGTCTCAAACTATTCCAAGGGAGAGCTACGAGATAATAGTGGTTGACGGCTATAGTGAGGACGAAACAGTTAAGTTGGCTGAGGTGGTAGCAGACAGAGTTGTTGTGGCCGAGAGGAAGGGGCCGGGTAACGCTAGAAACATAGGGGGCAGGATGGCGAAGGGGGACATTCTTGTCTTTCTCGACGCTGACACCATTATAACCCCAAACTTCATGAAGAAAGTTTATGGCTACTTTGCTGATCCGAGAGTGGTAGGGGGGGCATGCGACATATATCCGCTGGAAGCAGAGCCACGCGCCGTCGCCCTGTATAGCCTAGTAAACATGCTCTACAGGCTCCTCTATGCGGTCGGTTTCCCCCATGCCCAGACGAAGTGCTGCTTCTACCTCCGTAAGGCATTTATTAATGCTGGAGGATTCAACGAAAGGCTGAAGGTAGCCGAGGATCAAGAGCTTGCTTGGCGCATGTCAAGAAAAGGAAAAATGGTGTATGTTAGGGGAGTTGCAGCCTACTCATCTATGAGGCGAGAGAAAGCTAAAGGATACGCTGCGACAGTTGCTGACTGGCTTAAAAACTATTTAATGGTAGCCCTTATAGGTCGCTCCCAAAGCTTCTGGGAGCCTGTAAGGTGAAGAAACGGAGGCATCTCGGTTGAGCATCATCGACATGCATGTCCACACAGAGTTCTCACCTTGCTCTAGAGTGAATCTGTTGGAGGCTCTCTTAAAGGCGGCGCAACTAGGCGTTGGTCTTGCCATCACAGACCATGACACGATCAAAGGTGCCTTAAAAGCTAAGTCTCTCTCTCAAAAGTACGAAGTGAATGTTTTCGTTGGGTGCGAAATTTCAACCAAGGACGGGCAAATCCTAGCATACGGCATAAATGAAGAGATCCCGCTATACTTGCCTGCAGAGCAAACCATAGAGCTTATTCACGAGCAGGGAGCCGTGGCGGTTGCCTCGCACCCATTTCGCAGCGACAGAGAAAGCCTATTCGAAAAAACATATGTTCTCTCTTTAGACGGAGTCGAAGTTCTGAACTTGGCTAGTGGCGGCATCAGCAGAGAGGCAAGAGAAGTTGCAGTAAGCAGAGGGTTAGCCCAGATTGGTGGAAGTGACGCCCACACGCTAAGTCTCGTCGGCGAAGCCGGAACAAAATTCCCTTACAAGCCAGAATCCGAGGAAGATCTAGTAAAACTAATAAAGAGAAGAGAGTGCTCACCTGTAAAAGTCGCTCGCCGCTGAATCCCCTTAATCCCTCCTGGCCAGCCTTCTACCCCACCTGTCAAGTTTGCGCCATGAGCGCCATCCCGTCTTCGCAAGCCTTAACCTTTCCTCAGGCGCCTCGTAAATCCACCTCAAGAGTCTGATAAACCGTTCCTTCCCGCTTTCAACAGTCAGAATACTACGTGGAACCCCAAGACCAGACAGATAGCTAATGTAAGCCTCCTCAACTAAGACTTGTAACTCCCCTTCAACCTTGACTTCCTCAACTCTAAACTTCTCTGCAAGCCTCCTCCTCACAAGCCTAAAAACATCCCCCCTACAAACCTTGACGAGCTCGCCTTCCCCCACACCAACTTCTTCAAAGCAACGTAAAACAACATTGAGTGCCTCCTCCAAATACCTTTTCTCCCTAAAGAATGGCTCTTGAAAGAAGCGGACAGAAATCACATCCCAGACGAAGCGCTTGCTTCCAACCTCTAAAACACCAATAACACATCCTCCAACGGGGTCTCCTACCCCTGCGTCATCCACCATGACAGTCAAACAAAACACCCAAAAGACGTGTAACATAGGCAACTATAATTAATGATTCGGGTCAGGAAACTGCGGAAGAAACATTAAAATGTTATTTTAAAGGGTTTCTATAGTATACTATAACATTGCGTTTGCGGAGGGACGTGTCGTGGTGAGAGTGGCAATTAATGGGTTTGGGAGAATAGGGAGAACAGCCTTGAGAGCAGTTGTGGAGCGGAAAGATCTGGACGTCGAAGTAGTAGCCATAAACGACCTCGGAGACGTTAAAACTCTCGCCCACCTCCTGAAGTACGACTCTGTCTATGGTCAATTCAAGGGAACCGTAGAAGTTGACGGCGGAAACCTTGTAGTAAATGGAAAGACCATAGCTATATTGAACGAGAAAGACCCTGCCAAGCTGCCTTGGAAAAAGATGGAAGTAGACGTTGCAATAGAATCGACTGGTGTTTTCACGCATAGGGAGGGGGCCGCTAGGCACTTAGAGGCGGGGGCGAAAAAGGTCATCATATCGGCTCCCGCAGAAAAACCAGACATAACAGTGGTTATAGGCGTAAATCACAATGAATACGACCCCAAGAAGCACAACATCATCTCTAATGCAAGTTGCACAACAAACTGCCTCGCCCCAGTCGTAAAGGTTCTCGACGACAACTTCAAGGTTCAGAGGGGCTTCATGACGACGGTTCACGCCTACACCAACGACCAAAGAATACTTGACTTCCCCCACAGAGACCTTAGGAGAGCCAGAGCGGCGGCGGTCTCAATAATACCAACAACCACCGGAGCAGCTAGAGCAATAGGACTAGTGCTACCTCACCTTAAAGGCAAACTAGACGGAATAGCGCTAAGAGTTCCAGTTCCAGACGTATCAATAGTTGACCTAGTCGCCCAAGTTGAAAAGCAAACCACGAAAGAGGAGGTAAACAAAGCGTTCGTAGAGGCTTCGCAAGGTAGGCTGAAAGGAATACTCTCGTGCTCAAACGATCCCTTGGTGTCAGTTGACTACATAGGAAATCCGCATTCAGCCATAGTTGACTTAGAGTACACTAACGTGATCGACGGAAACTTCGTCAAAGTCTTCGCATGGTACGACAACGAATGGGGGTACTCGAACAGGCTCATCGAGCTTGCATCGATGGTCGGCAAAGGCGTTTAGCCTGTTTTCAGGTGCCAGAAACCAAACTTTTAATTGCTTCTTCCCTCTCTTTCTTATCTGAGGTGTAAGCATGTTTTTCCTACTCAGCCCGAGAGGAATCATAAGCTTCCTTGTTGGAATATCTTTCATCTTTGGAATAGTATACTTCGTGGCGCTTGGACACACCCTGGCCGACCTGAGAACAGTATTCCTCGGATTCCAAATCAACCCTTGGGTCGGGTGGAGCCTCCTATCCCCTTCCATAAGTGCCTCGGTGGCAGACTACCTGATAAGGCCCCACACACTGGCAACAGCTTCGCCTCCAGCTCAAACATACGTTCCCATAGCAGCCCTCGCCCTCGGCGGATTCGTGATGGGCCTCATAAGGAAACACCCACTTAACTCCGTCTTCATAGGGTTCACCTTCGCCATAATAGTAATCGTCGCCTACGGCATCTCGCTTCTCTTCAACCCGTACAATATCATACCGGGCATTCTAGGGGTATCATTCAGCGACATAGTCCTCCTATTCATAATACCATCAGCCACAGGCTTCATCGGAAGCATACTCACAGTAATCTAGTAAGTCCCAACTTCTTAGCAGAATGCATTCAGACATCATTTTTTCTCGTTTTTTCATAGTACCTTTCAACTTACCTTTAAATAGAACATTAAACAACCACATAAGAACCTTCCCCTAAAAACTACGCCATAACACCTTTTTTCTAATTGGACGAAATCCTCCGGCAGCTGGCAGCCGGCAGCATCTTATGAAGCGTCTTCAATCCGCATTCGCATGCTGCGATGCCGTAGTCAGCAGTTTCTTGGCAGAAAGGTTTATATGCTGATTAGACTCCATAGTCTCTTTGATGGAAGAAGAGCTCCTACGCCCTAGAGATGCTGCTAAGATGTTGATATCGGTGAAGACGCTTTGGAAGTGG
>JAHAWR010000091.1 GCA_018383835.1 Candidatus Jordarchaeia archaeon
TCAAGCTCCGACCAGAAGAAAGTGGAGGACGTACTAAATAGGATACGTGGGAACGTTGGGAAGGTGGACTACGCCATCCTGGCTAAGGTAGGGGAGGAAATCGCTAAGGCTGATAGGATCTTCATAGTTGGAAGGGGACGGTCAGAGTTCGTTGGGAAAATATTCGCGATAAGGCTCCTGAACAGGGGCTACAGGGTCTACTTTGTCGGGCTCGACGTGGTCGACCTGATCCCGCCGGTTGACTACAACGACCTAGTTATAGCCATCTCGGGTTCAGGGGAGACGCTGGAGGTGGTTTCCGCGGTCAAGACGGCTAAGGAGATAGGGTGCAGGGTGGTTGCAGTCACATCCCACCCCAACTCCACTGTGGGGAAAATGTCTGATGTCGTCCTGAAGATTGAGGGACGGGAAGAGAAGACCGAGAAGAGCTTCCTCGAGCGCACAGTTTCCGGGGAGCTTGAGCCTCCGGGAGGACTCTTCGAGCTCTCAGCCATTATAGTGCTCGAGTCCCTAGCCAACTCCATTGAAATCAAGAGGCACTAAACGCTCCTCTTGATCTCGTAGAGGATCTTCTCTATTTCTTTCACGTGGCTTTCAAGCAGCTCTTCAGCTTTCTCCCTAGTTTTAGCCTCCGAGAAAACCTCTAACGTCCCCTCGTGGGAGGATGGCCTGATCAGAACCCAGCCATATTCGAAGTATATCTTTATGCCGTCTATGGTGTCGAAGACGGAGCCTTGAGTTTCCTCCATGATGCTCCTCATGACTGCGCCTCTATGCTCGAGGGGGCACTCAACGGTTTTCTTGGCCATATAGAACTCCGGAATTTTCTTGCGTATCTCGGACAGGGGTTCCTCCTGCAGGGCCATGAACTCCAATAGCTTGGTTGCCCCAACCAGCCCGTCCCTAAACAGGTATACGTCGGGTATTATGTAGCCGCCGCTCTCGTCGCCTCCGAAGACGCCTTCGACGCTCCTGAGGGTTTCCACAAGAGGCCTGAAGCCGAGCTTAACCCTGACAACCTCTCCACCGTAGTTCTTGGCTAGTTCCTCCACCACGTGACTTGTCGTCACAGGGACGACCAGCTTACCTCCCCTTTTTCGCTCAAGCTGGCTTAGCGCCAGGAGAGCCGTTGCTGTGTCGCCGCTCAGCTTTTCTCCCTCGTCGTCCACGAAGAGGACTTGGTCTCCGTCATTGTCGAACGCGACACCAAGGTCGGCGTCCAGCGCCCTAACTGTCTTGGCGAGGTTTTCAACATACTCCGACAGTTGGTGATGCTCCCTTTTCGGCACAGCGGCGCCTATGTTCGCGTTGAGGGTTACAACCTCACAGCCAAGCCTCCTCACGAGGAAGGGAGCCGTCAGAGACGTGCAGCCGTCCCCGCAGTCCAGCACAACCCTCATCTTCCTCCTTCTAATCTCCTCCGCCTTAAGGCAGCGGATTATCCTTTCAAAATAGGCTTCGACGGCCTCGTAGGGGTACACTACGTCGCCAACCTTCGAGGCATCGATCCTCTTTAGGTCTTCCTTGAAGAAGACGTCCTCCACTTTCTTCTGGTCGGAGCTTGAAAGGTCGAAGCCGTTCGAGTCGAAAAGCCTTATGCAAGCCCTCCTCGCGTCATCCTGGCTTATCGAGACGAACACGCCGCCATCCGCCCTGAAGGACCGTATCGCCGCCTCAACTATCGGGACAGGCTGGACTTTCATGTTGTAAACGTTGACGCCAGCCGACTGAAGGCCGGCTACTATTGCCCTTTTCACCATGCGTGACGCAATGTGGGAGTCCCTGCCTACAACGACAGTGCACCCCTCTCCAAGGTGGGTGGCAAAGGCCGCTCCGAGCTTCGTGGCGAACTCCGGTGTGACCTCTATGTTGACCAGCCCCTGTATTCCGTACTCCGTGAAGAGGCTCTTCTTCCACATGACACCCCACTTGAGGTTCATGTTGACTATAGCGTTCTTCTCCACCACCTTGCCGGGCCAAATGTACACTTCGGGCATAACCTTAGCTCCGGATCCGAATATGCAGTCGTCCCCCACGACTGCTCCATCTAGGATCTGTGTCCTCTCCCCGACCTCGCAGCGAGCGCCGACGACGCAACCCCTCAGCTCCGCTCCCCTGTGGATCGACGTGTTGCCCCAGACGATGGACCTCGACACGACCGCCCCCACTGCCACGTAGCATCCTCCACCTATAACGCTGAACCGGTCTATGACCGCGTTCTCGTCCACCTTGCAGAACCTGCCTATGACGACTGGGGGGCGGATGTCACAGGCGTCAGGGAGCTCCGTCCCCTCTCCGACCCAGACACCCTCCCTGATCTGCCTGTGGGGGATCTCAACGTTAACCTGCCCCCTGAGGATGTCCTGGTTGGCTTGAACATACTTTTGGGGGTTCCCTATGTCGATCCAGTACTCTCTCATACGGTAACTGAAGACTCTCTCTCCCTCCTTAAGGAGGCGGGGGAACAGGTCCTTGCTGAAGTCGTACTCCTTGCCCTTGGGGATGTAGTTGAAAACCTCTGGCTCCAGCACGTATGTTCCTGTGTTGACGAGGTCGCTGAAAACCTCCCCCCACCCCGGCTTCTCGAGGAACCTCTGTATCCTCCCGTTCTCGTCCACCATCGCTATACCATACGCGACTGGGTTGTCGACGCGTGTCAGCGCTATAGTTACCATTGCATCGTTTTCCTCATGCGTTTTGACGAGGCGGGTTATGTCTATGTCCGTTAGCACGTCGCCGCTCAGCACAAGGAAGGTGCCGTCAATTCGTTCTTCGAGGAGCTTCACCCCTCCAGCCGTTCCGAGAGGCTCCTCCTCATGAGAGTAACTTATATTCACACCATACCTTGACCCGCCCCCGAAAAACTTCTCTATCTTGTCCCCAAGGTAGCTGACCGTGACCATTATGTCTCTCACACCGTGCCTCTTAAGGAGGTTTATCGTGTGCTCCATCATCGGAACGTCAACTATTGGGACTATGGGCTTCGGAATGTTGACCGTGAGAGGCCTCAGCCTAGTCCCTTTTCCCCCCGCCATTATTACAGCCTGCAACGGAGACCTCCTCCAGCCGGGAACCAGTTAAAATAAAGCTTAGATGCTTCTTTTAAAAATGTATCTCTCCGGGCTGGGGCCTCTCCCGGGTGCCGACGACGTTTGCTGGTTGCGATGCAAACATTAATAATGGGGTTGCGCCCAGTTTACCGTGAGTTTAAAAATTAAATTGGTGTTGGTGATGGGGCAAGACGACAAAGCGAAGGGCATGCCATCCAAGGTTTACGCCCCCCTAGGCACTAGGGGGAGAGAAGCCATCTCGATAAAAGAGTGCCTCAAGTGTGGAGGCGCGGACGCCGTGGAAGTCGTGGAAGTCGGCAGCAACGATGAAAAATCAGGGGGGAACATACTCGAAACAATGGACTACACGGTGAAATGCACAAAGTGCGGGGAAACATACGTTGTGAGGATTAGGTCGATGTACCTTGAAAGCAAAGAGGAAGAAAACAGGCTTATCTCCACGATATTCATAGTGGAAAATGGGGAGGAATACTGGCTCGGCATACTGTGACGCCCAGTGCTCTGAAAAATACTTAAGTACTATCACCGGAATAGTCTATTAGACTTCGAGGGTGGGGATGGAGTGAGAACCCCTGAAGAATACCGGGAAAGCCTGTTCAAAATGAAGGCCAACATCTACCTTGAAGGTAGAAGGGTTGGGAGGGACGACCCAGCCCTTCGAGGAGGAATAGGCGTCATTTCGAAAACATTCGAGCTCGTGGATGACCCAGAATTCAGGGACCTCTTGGTGGCAACCTCCCACATAACAGGTGGGAAGATAAACAGGTTCACCAATATAAACCGCAGCCCCGAAGACCTCCTTAAGAAGCAGGAAATGATAAGGAAGCTCTGCCACATCACAGGCGGCTGCATACAGAGGTGCATGGGGTGCGACGCAATAAATGCCCTCTCGGTCATAACCTACGAGGTAGACCAAGCCTTCGGAACAGACTACTACAAGCGATTCCTCAAGTACCTCGAGTACTTCCAGAAAAACGACCTCGTGGCCGCCGGAGCCCAGACCGACGTGAAGGGTGACAGGAGCCTCAGGCCACACCAGCAGAGGGACCCGGACCTCTACGTGCGCGTGGTGAAGAAGATGGATGAGGGCATAGTAGTGAGGGGGGCCAAGAACCACATAACCATGGCGGCCTACGCTGACGAGATCATAGTGTTACCCACAAGAATTATGACGAAGGACGACGCAGACTGGTCGGTCTCCTTCGCCATACCAGCTGACACGGAGGGGGTCAAGCTAATCACTAGGGCATCATCCTTCAGGCCACGAAAGAAGTTCAAGGCACCCATAGCCGAGATAGGCTCAACGGACTCTTTCGTAGTGTTCGATGACGTCTTCGTCCCGTGGGAGCGCGTCTTCCTGTGCGGTGAGTGGCAGTTCGCCGGGCTACTCGCACACCTCTTCGCGCTCTTCCACAGGCACAGCTACACAGGATGCAAGCCGGCCCTCTTCGACATACTCATGGGGGCGGCAGCTCTAGTGGCGGACTACAACGGGGTGGCTGACAAGCCCCACGTCAGGTCGAAGCTCGCCCACCTAGTCAGCCTGAGCGAGCTGGTCTACGCTGCGGGAATAGCCTCAGCTGTTAAGTCGCAAACCTACGGATCGGGAACCTGTGTTCCAAACGTCGTATACGCTAACGTCGGCAGAAGGCACGCCGGGCTAAACGCCCACAACGCCATAGAAATCCTAACGGACCTCGCGGGTGGACTCCCTGCGACACTACCCTACGAGGAGGAATTCATAAACCCTGAAACAGCCCCCCTAATGGAGAAGTACATAGCCAGACGCTCAGAGGTCCCACCGGAAAACGTCCACCGCTGCTTCAGAATGCTCTCCGACATGCTCTGCTCCTCCCTGGGAGGAGTCATGGCGGTCGCAGACGTCCACGGAGGAGGCTCACCGGTAATGGAAGAAATAGCCATAATGGCAACTTACGACATCGAAGAAAAGAAAAAAATAGCAAAATACCTCGCTGGAATAAAAGAGTAAAAGCATCCGAAAAACGCGACGGAAGGCTACACAGGGCAACTAGAACCCGCCAAGCCGGCAGAAAGAAGACAGCCGAGGAATATCTGAGATAGCGGCCGCAACACTCCCCTTTTTGTGAAGGCCTGTTCCTCTTACTCGGATAATTCGAAAAGAAGCAAATTTCCTGTAACATGCAAATCATTATTTATCTCTCCTCTCGATTCCTGCAGGGTACTTCACTCTCCAAAGAAATAGTTCATAGTAGATGGCGGCGGAGGCAATACAGCGAAAATGAGGAGTGTAGCAGTAAAGGGTCTCAAAGCGATGGGAGGGCAACTGGCGCATGAAAAAACATAAAAAAGGATGAACTATATCATATTTTAGCGCTAACGCTCAGAAGAGTGAGGTTGAATGCAGCCGGCGCTTGAGGGCGTGATAGCGACAGCTAAGAAATGCGCTCCAAGCATACACGCGATTTTCATAATAGACAGCGCGGGAAGCGTTTCCGCAACCTCAGACCCTGCGCCGATCCCTATTTCTGACCTCTCCTTTCTGTCGTCTCTGATGCTAATCGCCCAGCATATAGCGTCAGGCTTCAAGCTGGGAAACGTTAACCACATGTTCCTGGAAGGAAAGGAGAAAAGCATGATCCTCATTAAGGCAACCGACAAAAACAGCATAGTCGCAGTGATAGAAAACAGCATGCCCACACCACCAGCACTCGTGAGCTTAAGAATAATCGTAGAACACCTCAAGAAGCTTGAAGAGTTGACAGGCGAAAGCCAAACGATACCCTAAAGGTAAACCACTGGAAAGTGTGGGCACATGCCTAACAGCCGTCAAAGGTTTTCTCATGGAGAAGGCGTTGAGCTTCCAACCTTGTTTTGGAGAAGGCCTAGGAAGACGTAATGGGCTCTAGGGCTTTAATGCTTGACAAGGTGCCTAGTAACGCTAAGCTTAGGCGAATCTTAAGCCGCGTGGACGAAGAGTAAAAGTCTGTTCCTTGTTTTAGCTCAAGTGGAATGCGTATAGGTGAAGCCTTAAAATTGAATGTTGAAGACATCAACCTACTTCAGACCCTGCCTAGGATCATAGAGGCGAGTACATTAAGGCGGGCAACCTACGGGTAGGCCTTGTTTTAAACCCTTACAGGTATTCTCGTAACAACCCTTAAAATATGCTCCTTAAAATGCGTACACACCTACTCTTAGCTTAAGAAGTTAAAGTCCTTAATGCAAGGTTATATGCTTTCTCAAATAGTTCTAGTCTTAGCGCTTAGGTTTTCACAAGTTTAAATTTCTTTTTCCGCTTTGTTAATTAATTC